>JABAYQ010000134.1 GCA_018608925.1 Cryomorphaceae bacterium
AGTAAATCATCTAAATTCATCACCAAAGCATCTTGAGCAATACCTTTCCATACATGAGCAGTTAAAGAAATACGAAACTACTATTGAAGACTTCAAACTACTTTTAAACAAAGACAAAAGACCGTCTAAAGAAACAACCAGTTTCATAAATGAGTTTAGAACTATTAAAAAGACCTTTAAAAAAGTTCCTAAAACAGTTTCTTATTTAAAAAGCAACATCAAAGAAAATACCGCTCAACTCAAAAATTTAGAGATTGATATAAACAAAAATGTTTTTAAGCATGAGGAGTTGTCTAAAATCATTGATGAAGAAGAAAAAGTTTTTCGAAATTTAGACCAAAAACATACTAAACTAACATTAGAAATTAAGAATCAGTTAGAGAAATTTGATAGCCTTCTTATTCTAAGTACCAATATGAAATTCTAGTGAAAAACACTTTATCCTTACTTGTTATTTGTCTTTGTACCCAACTAAGCTTTGGCCAAATATTTAAAGACTTACAGCTAGCAAACTCTTACAGCAAGAATGGAGAATGTGAAAAAGCTATCACTATTTACAAAAAACTAAATAAATCCAGCGATCAACTACAATCGTTTTATAAAAATTATTTCGATTGCCTTCTAAAGGAAGAAAAATTTAATGATGCTATTTTACTTGCAAAAAAAATGCAAAAAAAATCAAGCACCTCACCCATTTACCTCTGCGATATTGGAATAGTTTATAAAGCCAAAGGGAATGATGCTTTAGCCACAAGAACATTTAACAGATGCTTAGAAAAATTACAAAAAGCTAAGCTTAATGATATATATACTTTAGCAAGAAAATGGTCCAATATTGGAGAAAACGAGTTAGCAATTGAAGCATATTTAAAAGGTCAAGAAATTTTTCCAAAGCAAGAATTCGGTTTTCAGCTAGCAAACGCATACAGAAGTATGGGGAAAACAGAAAAAATGATTGATACTTACATCGATCTAATCATCAAAAAACCTTCTAACAAACGTAATATTCAAATTACATTACAAAACACTCTGGGAAGAACAAAGACCTCAGATAGCTACAAAATACTTAAAGACAAGCTACTTCTAAGCATCCAAAAAAACAGCAACATTGACCTTATGGAAATGTTAGTCTGGCTTCTTATAGAATCTGAAAATTATGGATTGGCGTTTACCTACACTAAAGCAATTGATAAACAGATTGATGGAAATGGATCTAAAATTTATAACTTAGGGGAACTAGCTCATCAAAACAGCCAATATCAAGTAGCTATAAAATGCTATCAATACTTAATTGATAAAAACTCGATCTTCTCTACAAACGCTAAAATTTTAAAACTAATAGCTTTAAGCGAACAAACATTAGAAAGCGAATACTCGACTATAGATTTACAAAATTTAAAAACTAAATATCAAGCAATTTTTAACGAAATAGGAGAAAACGAATCAACATCCTTTTTAATGAAAGAATATGCGAATTTAAACGCCTACTACTTAAATGATTTAAAACTAAGTAAAGAGATTTTAAACAAATGCATTGAAGTAACTTCAAAAGGAGAAATTCAAGCTCATTGCAAGCTTATGTTAGCTGATATTTACGTTATAGAAGATAAAGAATGGGATGCTATTCTAACCTACTCCCAAGTAGATAGCGAATACAAACAAAGTCCGCTTGGAGCAGAAGCTAAATTTAGAAGAGCAAAAATATCATATTATCAAGGAGATTTCGAATGGGCACAAGCCCAACTAGACGTTTTAAAAGCATCTACATCTAAACTTATCGCAAACAATGCGATGCAGTTATCTTTACTTATCACCGACAATTTAGGATTGGATACTTCTGAGGCTGCAATGCAACTATACTCAAGAGCAGAACTTCTAGAGCAACAAAACAAATGGCAAGAATGCCATACATTATTAGACAGCCTAAGCAACACTTATAAAAGCCATACTTTAATAGATGAAGTGATTTTTAAGAAAGCTAAGATTTTCGAAAAAGAGAAAAAATATGAACTAGCTTCCATTCAATACCAAAAAGTAGCTCAAGATTTTTCATTTGACATATTAGCCGACGACGCATTATACAGAAGAGCGATATTAATGGAAGAAAAGCTAAACAACGAAGAATTAGCCCAAGAACTCTACGAAAAAATATTGCTTGATCATCCGGATTCTATTTTCACAGTTGATGCCAGAAAACGATACAGAAAATTAAGAGAAGAATAAAATGATAATATACAACGTAACTATAAGCATTCAAGACTCTTCAATAGAACAAGAATGGCTACAATGGATGAAACAAATTCATGTTCCTGATGTAATGAAAACAAATAAGTTTTTAGAATATAAAATATGCAAAGTACTTATTGACGATGAAAGCACTTACGCTATTCAGTACAGTTGTAAAGATCAAGAAACATTAAACGATTATTTAGAAAATGATGCTCCAAAATTAATGGACGAGCACAACCAAAAATTCAGAGGAAAGTTTGGGGCATTCCGAACTTTTTTACAGCTTATAGAACAAGGATAATATGAGCAAAAAAGTATCTGCAAAAAAACATCTTGGTCAACATTTTCTTAACGACCTACAAATAGCAAAAGACATCGCAGATGCTCTTAGCATTGACAATTATAAAAATGTACTAGAAATCGGCCCAGGAATGGGTGTTCTAACTCAATTTATTATAAATAAAGATATCGACTTAAAAGTTGTTGAGATTGACAGAGAGTCTGTTAAGTATTTAGAGAGCAATTTTTCAATCGATCTAGAAAATATCATTGGAGGTGACTTTTTAAAACTAGAGCTAGAAGAACTATTTGAAACACCATTTGCTTTAATAGGAAACTTCCCTTATAACATATCATCTCAAATACTATTTAAAGCCCTAGACTACAAAGAAATTATTCCCGAGATAGTTGGTATGTTTCAGAAGGAAGTTGCTGAAAGAGTAGTTTCAGGACCTGGAACAAAAAAATACGGAATCATAAGTGTTTTACTTCAAACATATTATGACGGAGAATATTTATTTACTGTAAATGAAGACGTATTTACACCAGCTCCTAAAGTTAAATCAGGAGTTATTCGTTTAAAAAGAAACAAAAGAACAAAATTAGAATGCGATGAATCATTTTATATAAAAGTAGTAAAAGGGGCATTCGGACAAAGAAGAAAGACTTTGAGAAATGCTTTAAAAAGCATTACATTGCCATTGAATATAACCGAATTTCCATTCCAGGAAAAGCGTGCGGAACAACTTAGCGTTGCAGACTTTATTTTACTAACTCAACATTTTGAGCAATGAAATTCAATTTAACAAGAAAATTTATAGATCAGCTTTCTGCTCTTATAAAAGAAGATAAGCCTAATAAAGTTCTTGGACTTGTTCGTGATTTACACTGTGCCGATATAGCCGAAATATTTGAAGAAATTGAATTTAAAAAATCGGCGTACATCTATAATTTGTTAGATGATAACTTAGGTGCAGATGTATTAGTAGAACTAGATGATGATATAAGAGAGAGTCTATTAAAAACATTGTCTCCAAAAGAAATTGCCGAAGATGTAATTGAGAACTTAGAATCTGATGATGCAGCTGATATCGTATCTGACCTTCCTCAAGAAAAAAAAGAAGAAGTTCTTTCTCACATCGAAGACGTCTCTCACGCCAGTGACATTGCCGATCTTTTAAAATATACCGAAGACTCTGCCGGAGGTCTAATGGCAAAAGAATTTATTTCTGTTAAAACCAACTGGTCAATTACCCAGTGTATTAAAGAAATGCGTAAACAAGCCGAAGAAGTTAAGTTTGTTTATACGATTTATGTAGTAGATGAAAACAACATTTTGAAAGGGACATTATCTCTTAAGAAGCTATTGTTTTCGAATGCAAAAACAATAATGTCTGACATAATGAAAAGCGACATTATAATGATAAATGCCAATAAAGACCAAGAGGATGTAGCAAATGTCATGAATAAATATGACCTAGTTGCACTTCCAGTCGTTAACGAACTTGGCCAATTAATTGGAAGAATTACTGCTGATGATGTCATGGATATCATGAAAGAAGAAGCTGAAAAAGATTACCAAATGGCATCTGGAATATCAGACGATGTAGAATCTAATGATAGTATAGTCGAAATTACTAAAGCTAGATTGCCTTGGTTATTAATAGGATTAATAGGTGGGCTAATTGGAGCAAAAGTGATTGGAATATTTGATATCGAAAAAAATTACGAAATGGCAATCTTCATTCCACTAATTGCTGCGATGGGCGGAAATGTAGGAGTTCAATCAGCTGCAATTGTAGTACAAGGACTAGCCGGCGGCTCTGTTTCAATAGTAAGCATGTGGAGTCGACTAATCAAAGAATTAGGAGTTGCAATTGTTAACGGATTGATTTGTTCCTTAATTATTTTAATAGCAACCTATAGCTTAGGATATGACATGGCAATGAGCATAACGGTAAGCATCTCCTTATTTGCTGTTATTATTTTCGCAGCCTTATTCGGCACTTTTGTACCACTTACCTTAGAGAAATACAACATTGATCCTGCACTAGCGACTGGGCCATTTATAACAACTGTAAACGACGTATTAGGATTGTTCATTTACTTTTTAATAGGTCAGATGATACTTGGTTTATGAAAATTCTTTTTATCGACAAGGTACACCCCAAACTACAAGAACTTCTTGAAAATAATGGGCATTATTGCCAACTAGCATATAACCAAAGTCAAAAAGAAATAATAGAAATTATTGCAGGTTTTGACGGAAGATTTCTTGGCTCATTGCACTAAACTTAAATTTATTGCTCGAGCAGGTTCTGGGATGGAAAACATCAACAGCCAACAAGCCAAAATTCAAGATATAAAACTATTTAATGCGCCAGAAGGTAATAGACAGGCTGTTGCAGAACATTGCCTAGCAATGCTTTTAAATCTGTTTAATCACATTTCAAGATCTGACAAACAGGTGCGAAATGGAATTTGGAACAGAGAGCAAAATAGAGGTGTCGAATTGAGCGGAAAGACTGTAGCTATTATAGGCTACGGAAACAATGGCTCAGCATTTGCTAAAGCATTATCTGGCTTTGACTGTAACGTCATAGCTTATGACAAATACTTGGAAAATATAAATAGCCAATATGCAGTTCAAAAAGAAATGTCTGACATTTATAATAAGGCTGATGTAGTAAGCCTACACGTTCCTTTAACAGACGAAACTAATTATTTGGTTAATAAAGAATTTATCGACTCCTTTAAAAAACCATTTTATCTCATTAATACTGCAAGAGGTAAATG
>JABAYQ010000146.1 GCA_018608925.1 Cryomorphaceae bacterium
ATCTATATGTTTTAATTTAAACTCAAAAATTGATTTGCTAAAGTACAAAAATTAGAAAAGATATCTACATTTCATACCTAAGAATCAAAAGAAATAAACACAAATTTGTTAATCAATGTGATTTCAAGCGTAAAAGCTATTTTTTTTCTAGCAAAAAAACACTTAAATTTGACAAGCTTAACCTTAAAGCTAACTTAAAAAAACAGTACATGAAAGCACTTACTTCAAGTCTAGATAAAATCTTTGTAAATAGTTTTTTTCCTTACTTAAAGATTTTTCAGAATATCTTCAGGCTATTTTACCCAAAAATCATTTGCTATATTATTTATTTGATTACAGTTTCTGCAATTTTAATACACAATTAGTTTGCGGTTTGCTTGTCTGTTATTTGAACTTAAAATAACAGAATAAATTCCTGATTTCAGATCATGTAAATTTAATTTTTGAGAACTCACACTTTTCTTAGAAAAAACTAACTTTCCAAGAGCATTGTAAATTTTCAAATCAACATTTTTTTGCAACGTTTCAATAGCAATATTTCCAGATGTTGGATTTGGATAAACAACTAAGTCAAATAATGGATTTTCATTTGTAGAAATTGTTGTTTGATTGCAATCTAGAAGAGAGTATAAAAAATCAGCAACAAATGGCACAGAAAAAGCACTCATATTTGCAGTAGCAACAGGAGCTAAGTGACCACCACTTTCGAAGGTATATAGATCGTTATTGATTTCAAGAGATTCTGCACTAGAATGAATTTCTCCAGACCCACACAAAATAGGTAAAAGCGATATCCCCAATGCGTAGTCGCAATTATAAGATACGGTAGCATCATCTTGTGCGTGAACACTGACGATGGGTGGATCAAGCGAATCCATAAATGACTTTAAATATATAGCTCCCGCCAAACTAATTACTGCTTTTGGTTTAGAAGAATAACCAGGATTACCACTATTGCCCTCCAAACCACCCGCAGCATCTACAAATGGCTGCAAATAAACAGGAACCTCATCTTCATGATTCAAAAAAGCTAGATTAATAGCAGCTACAGCTCCTGCAGAATAGCCTCCTATAAAAACTTGAGAGCTATCAATTCCGTAAGTATTATTATTTACACTAACGTCTTGTTTAAAATAACGGACTGCTGCCTTCATATCACTAATAGCATTAAACACCGTCTGAATCATTATATTAGAATCCAACAAGCTAAACTGAGAAGTTAATCGGTATTGAATGGAAGCGGTTACATATCCTTTTTTTGCAAAAGACTTACAAAAAGCTATCGCCTCAGGATTGTTCTTATTACCTGCATAAAAGCTTCCGCCATGAGCAAAAATAATTAAGGGTCTATTTGCAAACTCATCGCCTTGAGGAAGATAAATATCCATGTCTAGTCCCGATTCAGAAGATGACCAATCATAAACGTCTGAATACTCTACTGTAATAACATCCGAATCAGTAAAAATATCGTCTTGATACCTTCCTTCACATTGGCTGTAAATAAGGCTAGGAATGCCAAAAAGTAAAAAAATTAATACGTTATTTCTCATTTTAGTTTATTTAATTGTTCTTCCATTTTATCGTCTTCTATTTTAGCAAACAAAAGTGCCGATGAATTTATTTTATGGTCTTTATCAAGACTCTTAGACTCATCCCAGCTAGTAAAATTAACATTTAACATTTGAGATAATTGTTTTGCAGCAAAAGGTAAAAAAGGCTCAAGATATACGCTTAAACTAGCACTTATTTGCAAGGCTATATTAAGTATTGTTTCTGTTCTTTTTTCATCGGTCTTCTTAAGTTTCCAAGGCTCGGTATCTGCTAAGTATTTATTTCCTAATCGAGCAATATTCATGACTTCGGAAAGACCATCTCTCATTTTATAATTCTCAATGCAATCTCCTACTTTATCGCCACAACAATCTAAATAAGACAATACTTCTTTGTCGTAATCTTGTAAAGCGTTTTGGCCTGGTACAAGACCATCGTAATATTTATTGGTCAATACTACAACTCTATTAATGAAATTACCTAATATTCCCACTAGCTCACTATTGTTTCTAGTTTGAAAATCTTTCCAAGTAAAATCAGTATCTTTTGATTCGGGAGCAGTAGCACAAAGAACATATCTTAATGCGTCTTGTTGTCCTTCAAAATCTTTCAAATATTCGTGCAACCAAATAGCCCAATTTCTAGATGTAGACAACTTCTGTCCTTCTAAATTTAAAAACTCGTTTGCAGGAACATTTACTGGCAAAGCAAAGTCTCCATGTGCTTTTAAAATAATTGGGAAAATAATAGCATGAAAAACAATGTTATCTTTTCCAATAAAATGAATCAAATTAGCATCCTTTTTCCAATAATCTTTCCAATCTTTATTGTTCTGGCTAGCCCACTCTTTAGTAGCTGAAATGTAACCGATAGGTGCGTCTAACCAAACGTATAAAACTTTACCATCCGCTCCTTCAACAGGAACCTGAACTCCCCAATCCAAGTCTCTTGTCATTGCTCTTTCTCTAAGCCCGCTGTTTATCCAAGACATGCATTGGCCATTTACTTGAGATCGCCATTGCTTGGGGTCGTGATGTAACTCTCCATCTAGTATTCCGTTTTCAATCCAATCTTTTAACCAAACTTCGTGGTCTTGCATTGGCAAATACCAATGGCTTGTTGATTTTAAAACAGGCGTGTTTCCACTTAATGTAGACTTAGGATCTATAAGTTCGTTAGGACTAAGAGCAGAACCACATTTTTCACATTGATCTCCATAAGCTCCATCAAACGAACACTTAGGACATTGACCACTAATATATCTATCGGCCAAAAATTGTTGGTGCTCTTGATCGTAAAACTGCTCGCTAGTTTTTTTAGTGAAGATGTTTTTGCTCTCTAAAACGGAGAAAAATTCTTGTGCTGTCTGATGATGTAGTTCTTCCGAAGTCCTGTGGTAAATATCAAAATCTATTCCGAATTCTTTAAAAGTACTTTTATTTAAATCGTGGTAATAGTCTACAATTTCTTTAGGTGTTTTACCTTCTTTTTTAGCTCGCAAAGTAATTGCAGCGCCATGTTCGTCAGAGCCACAAACAAAAAGCACATCATCTTTTTTAAGCTTCCTATATCTTACATATATATCTGCTGGCAAGTATGCGCCTGCTATATGACCAATATGTAAAGGGCCGTTTGCGTAAGGCAAGGCAGAAGTAACTGTATATTTTTTTGAATTCATTTAATGGTATTATTATATCTTAGCAAAGATATTAAAAGGTGTAAATTAGGATGACTAAATTAAAACAATTAAAATCTATTCCAAACCCACTTCAGAAAGGGGATAAAATTGGACTTATTTCCACAGCCAGAAAAATTAGTCAACAAGAGCTTGACTTTTCTGTGCAATTAATAAGAAGTTGGGGCTATGAAGTCGTTTTTTCGAAAAATTTGTTTGAGCAAGACAATCAATTTAGCGGAACAGACAAACAAAGAGCAAGCGACTTGCAGCAAATGATTAATGATTCAGAAATCAAAGCAATTTTGTGTGTTAGAGGAGGATATGGAACCGTTAAAATAATTGATAAAATTGATTTTAGCCCTTTACAAAAAAATCCCAAATGGATAATGGGTTATAGTGATGTAACCGTGCTGCACTCCCACCTTCACCAATTATCTATTGCTAGTATTCATTGTTCTATGCCAATAAATTTTGAAGGCAATAGCCCATTATCTTTAAGTAGCATACAAAGCACCCTAAATGGGGAGCCTATATTATATGAAACTGAAAGCCATCCTTTAAACATTAAAGGAAAAGCTCAAGCACAAATAATAGGAGGAAATTTATCTATATTATATAGCCTATGTGGTAGCCAATCAGACATCAACACCGATGGCAAGATTTTATTTTTAGAAGACCTAGACGAATACCTATACCATATAGACAGAATGATTGTCAATCTGAAAAGAAACAATAAACTCTCTAAATTGGCTGGACTTATAATTGGAGGAATGACTAAAATGCACGACAACGAAGTGCCTTTTGGAAAAAATGCAAGTCAAATAATTTTAGATGCAGTAAAAGAATATAAGTATCCGGTTTGTTTTAATTTTCCTGCTGGCCATGTAAAAAACAATGTATGTCTTAAACTTGGAGTCGAAGCAACACTAGAGGTTGGCGATACAACAATACTCAGATATGGCCAGGCATAATGATTTAGGTAAAAAAGGAGAGGAAATAGCAGCCGACTTCTTAAAAAAAAATGGAGCAAATATTTTACAAAGAAATTGGCGTTTTCTAAAAGCAGAAATAGATATTATTTTTCTTGATGAAAATATTCTTGTCTTGGCTGAAGTAAAAACGAGGAGCACATCAGCTCATGGAAACCCAGAAGAATTTATTAGCGATAAAAAGTTATCTCTGTATTTAGACGCCGCAGAAGAATATTTAAAAGAAAATAAAATGGATAACGAAATTCGATTTGATATTGTTTCTATTGTATATTATTCTGAAAAACCTATTATAAAGTACATCAAAGATGCCTTTTAAATTTGTTTATTCTACCTTTGTATAAAATATTATAACATGAGCCCAGCAAGTAGAAGGCCTAATTCGTCTAGAAATAACAAAAGTTCTTCCTTTAAAAGAAATGATAGAGATGACAAACGTACATCTTCATCAAGAGACAATAGAGGATCTTCATCACAAAGAGATGACAGAAGACCATCTTCGTCAAGAGATAGCAATAGTTCTTCATCACAAAGAGACGACAGAAGGCCATCTACTTCAAGAGATACAAGAAGTTCTTCATCACAAAGAGACGATAGAAGACCATCAACTTCAAGAGATACAAGAAGTTCTTCTTTCCCAAGAAACGATAGAGACGATAGAAAACCATCAACTTCAAGAGATACAAGAAGTTCTTCATCACAAAGAGACGATAGAAGACCATCAACCTCAAGAGATACAAGAAGTTCTTCATCACAAAGAGACGATAGAAGACCATCTACTTCAAGAGATACAAGAGGTTCTTTTCAAAGAGACGATAGAAGGCCCTCTTTTAGAAATAAAATTTCTAAAAGAACGGTTGAAGAAACTAAACCAGGGATGCGAATAAATCAGTTTATAGCACATTCGGGAATAAGTTCTAGAAGAGAAGCTGATAAATTAATTGTTGCCGGTTTAGTTTCTGTAAACGGAAAAGTAATCACAGAAATGGGGTTTAGAGTTTTGCCTACAGACGTTGTTAAATTTAATAACGAAAGTATTTCTTCAGAAAAATTACAATATCTATTGT
>JABAYQ010000100.1 GCA_018608925.1 Cryomorphaceae bacterium
GTGGCATACATATATATGCTCACCAATCAGGCCGAACAAGCATTGTTTTTTATAGAAAGTGCTTGTCAAATCGAAAGTGAAAACGTCTGGTACCAACAACTATTAGCTTCTGCCTTAGTAGAAAACCAGAGCTATAGCAAGGCAATTACAGCTTATGAAAAGCTTCTAGAGCTCGATCCTTTCAACCAAGATTGGTTTTTCGAAATAGCAAGATCTTATCTACTTAGTGGACAACCAAAAAATGCAATCAAAACTTACAATCGTTTAGAAAAAGTAATCGGATTAAATGAACTTCTAATTCAGCAAAAGAAAAACATCTTGCTTGATATTGGCGATAAGAAAGGTGCTATAACAGAGATAAATAAATGGATCAAATTGGATTCCACTAATTTAGACGCCCTTAACGAATTAGCCCAGATTTATTCCTTAACCAACAATAGCAAGGGAGAAACAAAGACCCTAGAAAAAATACTTAGAATTGATCCTCTAAACGGAACAGCATTGCTTATTTTGTCGGACACTTATCGTTTAAATGGAGAGTCTGAAAAAGCATTCGAGACAACTAAAAAAGCATTTCAAAGTACTACATTAAGCATAGACTCTAAGATGAGAAGACTGCTTTCTTATTATGAGCTTGGAACTGACACTACAACCTTAAAGTTTGCATTCGAATTAATTGATGTCTTAAAAGAGATACACCCTACAGACGCCAAGCCTTTTACTATTGCGGGCGATTATTACTATAGGTCAAACGATAATAATTTAGCCGCTTCTAATTTCGAAAAAGCATTGGAGTTAGATCCTAGCAGATATCCTATTTGGCAGCAGCTTATGATTATTTATTTTGATTTTGAGGATTATGAAAAAGTAGCAAGTTTAGCGGATAGATCTTTAGAGCTTTTCCCAAGTCAAACTACTGCCTATTATTTTTCTGGCTTAGCAAATTTGCAATTAAAAAATTACGATAAATGTTTAGAAACTCTAGAAAATGGTTTGTTTTTCATCGTAAATAATAATCCGCTTAAAGGCCAGTTTTACACCGCCATTGGCGATGCTTATCACGGACAGGAAAACCACGAAGAATCAGACAAAGCCTACTCAAAGGCCTTAGAAATAGACCCTAATGACACTTATGTTCTGAATAACTTTAGTTACTATTTATCTTTACGTTCTGAAAATCTACAGCAAGCATTATCTATGATGAAAATTTGTGTAGAACAAAAGCCGGGAGTTTCTTCTTATGAAGACACATACGCTTGGGTGTTTTTTAAGTTAAAAGATTACGATAACGCTCAAATATGGCTTAAAAAAGCAATAGAAAGTGGAGGAGATAGTAGCCCTACAATTGTAGAGCATTATGGTGATGTTCTTTATTTTCTTAACCAAAAGGAAGAGGCCTTAAAGCAATGGATAAAAGCAAAAGAACTAGGCCTTGAATCGCCTATTTTGGACAAAAAAATACAAGATCAGAATTGGTATGAATAAGGCTGTTTTAATAGTATTTTCTTTATTTCTTTTTTCGGCTTGCTCCACCTTGAAAAAATCAAGCTCTAGTGCACTTCCTTATAAGTCCAATACTTTTCTAGTTAAGAAAAGCCAGCAAAACAATCTAAATTACCAATGGTTTTCGGCAAAGATGAGTGGAACAGTTTTTGTAAACGAAAAGGCAATTCCTTTAAATGCAAATATTAGAATGCAAAAGGATAGTGTTATTTGGATTTCAGCAACAGCTCTTTTAGGAATAGAGGCCGTTCGTTTATTAATAACTCCTGATAGCTTTAAGATGATTAATCGACTAAACTCGACTTATATATCGTCGGATATTTCCACGCTTTCTAATCGTTTCGGAGTTAACTTTTCTTTTTACGAACTCCAAAACAAACTTTTAGGTGATTTAGATTTGGAGCAATTAAAATGGAAAAGCACTAGCGATAGCACAAATTACATACTTGCAAACACTACTAAGGGCAAACAAACACAAGCAACTCTAAATCCATCATTTTTTGCAGTTCAATGGAGTCAAGATCAATTGCCTAAAAACAGTATGTTGTTAAATTATTCTAATTTTACCTCCTTTGAGCAGGGCTCTTTGCCTTTAAAAGTTTCTTTAAATATTAAGCAAGAAGAAAAAAAAATGCGGTTAAAGTATAGCTACTCTAAGATAGTTTTAGACCAAAAGAAAAAAGTTAAGTTTACAATTCCCAAAGGATATGAGCCAGCACTTTAGATTAATATTTTTATTTTTTTTGTTGGCAAGCCTTTCTGGCTTCAGCCAGAACAAAGAAGAGCTTCAACAAAAAAAGGAGCAGCTTCAGAAAGAAATTAGCCATACCAATACTTTGCTTGAAGCGGCAAAAAAAGATAAGGTACAGTCCGTTAATACTTTAAGAACGCTTCAAAGAAAAATTGAAAATCGAACTAAAATTATTTTAACAATTGAAATTGAACTATCCATATATAGCGATAGAATTAATCAGTTAAAATCTCAAATAGATAGCACCCAAATTAACATTGAGAATAGGGAAAAAGAGATCGTAACTTTAAAAGAAGATTACGCTAAGATGATTTCTTACTCTTATTACAATCGCAATAGCCATAGTCGTTTGGCATTTGTTTTTTCTGCACAGAGCTTTTACCAAGCTTTCAAACGACTTAGTTACCTGCAGGAATATAGCTCTTTTCGAAGAGCTCAAGCTGAGCAAATCTCTAAAGCAGAAATGCAGCTTAAAGAGGAGCTTATGCTTTTTAAAACTCAAAAGGCATTAATAGCATTAGAAAAAAATCTAAAGAGTAAAAATCTAAGCCAATCTATAGACGAACAAGAGTTGCTTGCAATAGAAAAAGCTCAGCAAAACAACCTTGTTTCTTCCTTGAAGAGAAAAGAAAAACAACTTCGCACCCAGCTTGATGTAAAGCAGAAAAAAGCTAAGGCACTTAACGCTCAGATTCGAAAAATTATTGAAGAAGAAATACGCTTAGCTAAAGAGAATTCGAAAAAGTCAGGAAACGTAAATTACGAAATGACACCTGAGCAACAAATGCTTGCAGATAGCTTTACCCAAAACAAAGGCAATCTTCCTTGGCCTGTCGAAAGAGGTGTTATTGTGGAAAGTTTTGGAATACAAAAACATCCTGTTCTTCGCGGTATTGAGACCTTTAATAATGGAATAAAGCTAAGCACCGAAAACGCTTCTTTTGTAAGGGCTGTTTTTGAAGGAAAAGTATCTAGAATTATTAGCATTCCTGGTGCGGGAAAAGCGTTAATTATAAATCATGGAGATTATTTTACGGTTTACTCTAACCTTAGCGACGTACTAGTTAAGGCGGGAGAAACGGTAGAACTGAAGCAAAATTTAGGCGTTGTTATTACTAATAAAAAGACCAAAGAAAGCATCACTGAATTACAAATTTGGAAAGGCGATGAAAAACTTAATCCTTCTGATTGGCTTTTCAAGGCTTACTAAAAGAAATTTCCATATTTTTGTATTAACTAATTTTTACACAAAATGACTTCAAATCTATTTTTATTTGCTTTTGGTGGCCCAGAGATTTTCTTAATTGTTGTAATTGTTCTTATCTTGTTCGGAGGTAAAAAGATTCCTGAATTAATGAAAGGTGTTGGTAAAGGCATGAAGGAATTCAAAAATGCTAGTAAAGAAGAAAATCAAGAAGACAAAAACGATTAATTGTCTATGCAAGATTATTACTCTTTAGCATCTATTCAAAGCGATCTAAAATCTGGAAAGATTAGTTGCCATTCAATAACGGCTTCTTATCTTGATAGAATAAAAGAAAATGCACACTTAAATGCATTTGTGGAAACCTTTGATCAAGAAGCACTTTCCCATGCTGAAGAAATAGACCAAAAAATTAAAGACAATACTGCTGGTAAACTTGCCGGCATGGTAATTGGGATAAAAGATAACATCTGTTATCAAAACCATAAGATTTCTGCAGCTTCTAAAATTTTGGGTGGCTTTGAAAGCTTGTTTTCTGCAACCGTTGTACAAAGGCTATTACAAGAAGACGCTATAATTATCGGGCGTCTTAATTGCGATGAATTTGCAATGGGTAGCGCTAACGAAAACTCTCATCATGGCCCTGTTTTAAATCCGATTAACAACGACTATGTTTCTGGAGGTTCTTCTGGAGGTTCTGCTGTTGCAATTGCTGCAAAATTATGCTTAGCAACCCTAGGAAGTGACACTGGAGGATCTATTCGACAGCCAGCTTCTTTTTGTGGTGTTGTAGGCTTTAAGCCAACATACGGAAGAGTTTCACGATGGGGCTTAATTGCTTACGCTTCTTCTTTTGATCAGATAGGCCCATTTACTCATACTGTTGAAGACACCGCATTAATAATGGAGGTTATGTCTGGTGGTGATGATTATGATTCTACTGTTTCCACTCAAGACGTACCTTCTTTTAGTCAAGACTTGTCTCAGCCCGTTAAAAAATTAAAAATTGCTTATCTTAAAGACTGTTTGGAAAATCCTTCTTTAGATCCCGAGGTAAAGCAACAATCCTTAGATATAATTGAAAAGCTTAAAGCTTTAGGCCATCAATTAGAGGCCGTTGATTTTCCATTAATAAATTACATGGTTCCTACTTATTACGTTCTAACAACTGCCGAAGCATCTTCAAATCTTTCTAGGTTTGACGGAATTCATTTCGGTTATAGAAGTAAAGAAGCAAATGATATTCCAACAACCTATAAAAAATCACGTTCTCAAGGATTTGGTGAAGAAGTGAAAAGACGTATTATGTTAGGTACGTTTGTTTTGAGTTCGGGTTATTATGATGCGTACTACACTAAAGCACAGAAAGTAAGGAAGCTTATTCAAGAAAAAACCGATCAGGTGTTTGACAAATATGACTTTATTATGTCCCCTACCACACCCCATACGGCTTTTGAAATAGGTAAGAAGTCCGACGACCCGACTACCGCTTATTTAGAAGATATATTTACAGTTCACGCAAACTTAGGAGGTTATCCTGCCATTTCTTTACCCAAGGGACAGCATTCTAACGGATTGCCATTTGGTATTCAGTTTATGGCTCCTCAATTTAAAGACAGCAAACTTTTATCTTTTTCAAATCAAGTAATGAATGGCCTTTAGATCTATCTGCTTTTTTATCCTATTCTGTTTTTTTAGTTTTGGTGTTCTTGCTAATTCTAACGACTCAACTTTTGTTGATTCTGA
>JABAYQ010000039.1 GCA_018608925.1 Cryomorphaceae bacterium
CCCTTATATTAAGCCATAACAAAACACTAGCCGCACAACTTTACAGCGAATTCAAGCAATTTTTCCCTAACAATGCAGTAGAGTATTTTGTATCTTATTACGACTACTACCAACCCGAAGCATACATTCCTAGTTCTGGTACTTATATAGAAAAAGATTTATCTATAAATCAGGAAATAGAAAAACTACGATTAAGCACTACTTCTACCTTACTCTCCGGAAGAAAAGATATTATAGTAGTTTGTTCGGTGTCTTGTATATATGGTATTGGTAACCCTGAAGAATTCAGCAATAATGTTATTGAAATAACAAAAGGTCAAGTAGTAAGTAGAAACAAATTACTTAATCAATTTGTAACCTCTTTATACTCCCGTTCTGAAAATCAATTTGAAAGAGGAAACTTTAAGGTTAAGGGCGATACTATTGATATTTTTCCTGCTTATGCTGATATCGCATATAGAATTCATTTTTGGGGAGATGAAATTGAAGACATAGAAAGCATTGATCCTGCAAACGGAAAGAGAATTGAAAAATTTGATTATTTAAAAATATATCCTGCAACTATATTCGTTGCATCCAAAGACAAAATTCAAAGTGCCATTCATCAAATTCAAGATGATTTGATGGAACAAGTTCAGTTTCTACATAGTACAGACAGGAAATTAGAAGCCAAAAGACTAGAAGAAAGAGTAAACTACGATCTTGAAATGATTAGAGAACTAGGTTACTGCTCAGGTATAGAAAACTATTCTAGGTATTTTGATGGTAGAGATCCGGGAAGTAGACCTTTCTGCCTCTTAGATTATTTCCCTAGCGATTTCCTTACAGTTATCGACGAAAGTCACGTAACACTTCCACAGATAAGAGCCATGTTTGGTGGTGACAGATCTCGTAAAGAAAATTTGGTAGATTATGGATTTCGATTACCAGCTGCAATGGATAATCGTCCTTTAAAGTTCGATGAATTTGAGCTTATTAACAACCAAACTATTTATGTTAGTGCTACCCCAGCAGATTACGAACTACAACAATCGGAAGGAATATTTGTAGAGCAAGTAATACGACCTACAGGTTTACTTGACCCTGTTATTGAAGTAAGACCATCTATCAATCAAATAGATGATTTATTAGAAAAAGGGTGTTAATCGATGAACGTGTTTTAGTAACTACCCTAACCAAACGAATGGCTGAAGAACTAACAAAGTACCTAACCAACTTTAAAGTGAAGTGTAGGTACATTCATTCTGACGTAGACACACTAGAAAGAGTTGAAATATTACACGAATTAAGAGAAGGGCATTTCGATGTTCTTATTGGAGTAAATCTTTTAAGAGAAGGACTAGACTTGCCTGAAGTAAGCCTTGTAGCCATTTTAGATGCCGATAAAGAAGGTTTTTTAAGATCTGAGCGTTCTCTTACACAAACCGCAGGTAGGGCCGCTAGAAACATCAACGGATTAGTTATAATGTATGCCGACAAAGTAACTAGAAGCATGAAGTTAACTATTGATGAAACTAACCGAAGAAGAGAAATACAAATGCAGTACAACACCGATAACAATATGGTACCTACTGCATTAAAAAAGAAAAAGAACAACGAATTGGCTCAAAAGCTTAATCCGTATGCCGTAAAAGAAATTCATTCGGTAGACGAATCAGACTATTCCGATCCTAAAATGCTTGATAAAGCCATCCGAAAGACTCAAAAAATGATGGAAAAAGCAGCACAAGAACTCGATTTCGACGAAGCTATCATTTTAAGGGATAGACTTAAAGAATTAAAAGATTTTAAAAAATAAGTTTAACTATTCAAATCCCCAGCGATGAACATCATTGTTGGCTTCTTCTATTTCGTTTTTAACTAGTTGTATTCGCAAAGCAATTGCTGCAAAAAGAGGATCGTTTCTCATAAGGTATTTCAACTCTTCTTTGTTATTGTCGGAAGCTTTCGCTAAACGTATAAGCAAATCAAATTGATTTACTTCAAGCCATTTAAATGCTTGCTTCTTACCTTCTATTGCTTTAATGGTAGCCATTAGATGAGGGGCATTTTTAATAAGCCAATCACAAGCGGCTTTATCAAAGAAAAGGGCAAAACGAAATAATCCTAACTCAGGATAGCCGTTTTTCATTAGCCAGTCTCTAATTTCGGTATTTCCGCTAATAGCCTCGGCCCAAGCAACAAGTATTTTTTCCGGGTATTTTTTCATAAAAAAAAAAGCTCCAAAAATGGAGCTTTAAATTTAGTAATTATCTAGTTCTTTTAGATTTAAAATAATATTTTCCTTGATCGACATCAACTAACTCCCAACCTATTTTAGATAAATAGTTTAATGCCATTATCTCACTTTTAAAAGTATTTGAAAGCTTATTTAATTCCATACTTAATTTCTTGTCAGTTGAATTAAACATATAGGAAGATTTCGCATCCTTAGACTTATTGACTACTTCTTTTTTATTTTTAGGAGACTTAACCGCAACGGAAGTAGATTTTTTTATTACTTCCATGGTGACATAAGTAGTCTTTTCTGCAGATCTTAAGTCATTAGAAGGCCTTTTAACTTTAGTCTGTGCAACCATAAAAAATGGCAATGTCAAAAGTGTTATTAAAATAATATTTCTCATTATAAAATTTGTTAAGGTTGAAAATTAATTTTAGTTATCGCCACCTAATATAATTGGCAATCCGTTTTCACCGTTTCCAATAACAATAATCTTGCTATTTGGTGATTTAGACAATTCTTGGGTAGCTTCTACACCCTTCCAACGTAAAAGTTGAGGAGTAATTGTTCTATTTACAATTTTTTGGAATTCAGAAATACCTTCAGCTTCAATTTTCTTTCTTTCTTTTTCCTTTTCTTCTTTTAGAATTTTAAACTCATATTCCAACGCTTCTTGCTCAAACTTAAGTTTGTTTTCAATTGCAATTTGAAGAGTCTTTGGAAGAGTTACGTCTCTAATCAGAATAGCATCTAACAAGATGTACTTATCAGCAACCGCTTTAGAAGTGATTTCAAAAATCTTTTCTTCTACTTCTACTCTTTTAGTAGAATATAATTCTTCTGGTAAATACTCACCAATAACCTCTCTAGTTACCGATCTAATTTCTGGTCTAATTATACTCTCTAAGTAATCCTTACCAACTAAATCATGTAAATAACCAACTTGTGTCATTTCTGGAGTGTAACGAAAAGATAAATCTAATTTAATAGAAAGACCATTTTTAGACAAAACTTCCATTTCTTCATAATCCTCCTGAATCTTTACATTATAGATGTAAAAGTTATTCCAAGGAGCAATAAAATGAAATCCTTGACCAAATACTTTTTCTTTAACAAGACCATCACCAAATCTTTCAAAGATCACACCCTTTTCACCTGACCCTACAGTATAAAACATTTTACCTCCACTAATCAGTAAAAATAAAAATGCAAAAATCACTATTAAAAATACTCTTGGTATTTTAAAATTAAAACCACCTTCTTGATTTGACTCGAACATATGTGTAATATTTAAATGTTATTATTTATTTTTCTTATTATCCATTCTAGGGATAAAAATACAAATAATAGAACGGATATCCACTTAGAATGTATTAATTCGGTAAATGTTTTCTTCGAATATAAAACAGATGTTTTTTCTAGATTCCGAAGCTCTTCTAGCAAAAAAGAAAGCTGATTTAGGTAAAAGAATTTACCATTATTTTTATTAGATAACTCTTGTAAAACTTCGTGATTATTTTGATCATCCAGAAACTCCAATTGTAAAGGGATAACTTTAATACTCCCCTCTTGTTTGTAACTGTTAGTTCCTCTTTTTGCTTGAGCAGTGTAAGTATAGTTTCCAACTTCTAATTTATCAATATTTAGCTCATAACTGTTTTGGTTTTTGTCGAATAAAAAGTCAAACTCATTGTTAGACTCGTCTTTTAAGACAAGACTTACGTCAACATCGTTAACTAAGTCATAATTAGAATCGTACAAATCAAGTTCTAATAATAAGTTTTCATTATTATATATCTTATTTTTTGCTTTAAGCCTAAAAGGTCTTTTGTCATCTTTTAACACCAAATACTGTATGCTCTTCTGAATTAATTCGTCAAATAAAAGATGGTTCTTATTTTGTTTGTATTCGTATAACCTCCATCTCCAAATACCTTCACCAATAAAAACGGACTGCCTTATTCCTACCTCATTGCTAAAAACAAAAAGCGGTTTTTCTAATTCAACACCTTTTAAAGATTGAGTAAAAATGGATTGCCCAGAGCTCGAACAATTCCCTAGGGGCACATAAATGGGTGGCAATTGCTTTAACCAAACATCCCAATCTTCGCTTAAAGAAAATAAAGAAAAGTCATTAAATACGGGCGAAGCTTCCTCTATTAAAGTCGACTTATTGAAAGTAAACCAATCTAAAGTACTGGCAGAGGAGCTTTCACCATAAAAGTACCAAACCGGAACATCAGAAAATTCAATATTTGTTTGATATGCTATTATGAGGTTGTAATCGGAATAACTTCCATCAAAACCATCTTTATTACTTATAGTAAGTTCGTAGTTGTCATTAGATGAAATAGCCTTAGAAATTGCTGAAATATCAGGATGAACTATATCGCTAATCAATAACAGTTTTTGCTTGCTCTCTAACACTTCTATATAAACAGTCGAATTATTATTTTCAGTATTTTTTTCTTCTTTAAATGGAGTGATAGATATCTGGTATTCTTGAATTCCTTTCTTATCGGCCAAAACATTAAAAGAGATGGTTTTAGTTTCCTCTATATTTTGAAAAAAGACATCCAAATTCCAGAAGTTACCAACGTAGAAATTGCAGTAGTTTACGAATACAATGATTTGTATAAAACAGATGATTGGAATGTGTACATCATCAACAATAAAAAGGTTGATTTAGAAATGGTTGTAATTGTTACACAAGGTTTTTCTGATACTAAAATAACGTCTTTATTTCGTAAAAAAATAGATATCTTACCAGCAAACTCATTTGCTAAAATAGAACTCATTCAACCTGAATTATTCAAGTTAAACAATCGTTTTCAAGTTACTTTTTTTGAAGGAAATACCTTATTTGAAAAAACGTTTATCTTTAAAGAAAACACCATTAAAG
>JABAYQ010000038.1 GCA_018608925.1 Cryomorphaceae bacterium
ATGCTCTTTTGATGTCTAAAGTTTCATAAACGAAATTATATTTTCTAGTATCAAATTCTCTTCTACTGTAAAATCTTTCGTGACCTGGAAGATACATTTCTTCTTCAAGAACCTCTCTAACCTCAGCATCCTCCCAACGAATTGTTCTTGACCAATCTAATCTTGGTGGCTCTATAAAATTACCATATTCATCTTCTTCGATAAACTCATAACCTGGAACACCATTCTCTCCCAGAAATCTTCTAGCAATCGAATCTCTCACCCAAACAACAAATTGTCTGTATTCGTTATTAGTAATTTCAGTATCATCGATATAAAAGGCTGCAACAGAAACTGTCTTGTGCTGTGTAACATGAGCGTAAGGGACGTCTTGATCACCAGGACCCATATTAAAACTTCCTTGAGGAATAAACACCATTCCGTAAGGATCAGTAGGATTCCATAATGGTCTATTTTGTACTCCAATCAACTCTCCATTACCTGAAGAACAGCTTATAAGTACCGTCGCAATTAAAGCGAAAAAGATTAAATTTCTCATATTTACAATATTTACCCTAAATAGGGAATTAATTTGTATTAATTAAGCCACAAAATCACCACCTAATAGAAAGATGATGATTAAGTTGAATTTGCACAAATATAATACTTTTATAAAAATCTAGGGTTTTTAAACCCTTTAGCTACTTTATTATAATCTAATTTAAAACAATAACCTAGCATAAACTCAAAACTACCTGCCTCAGAAACCTTCGAAATTGGCAAATCATAAGAAAAACCAAACTTCAAGTCTTGGTTAATATGTGTCCCAAAAAGCAACACAGCACCATAACTAGGCCTGAAACTAACGCCACCCCACATCTTTTTATTGTACTCTATCAAAGATGTTAAATCAAGTGTTGTAGTAACTCCTTCTGACTTAATTAGAACAGAAGGCTTTAACTCTAAATTTGATGATAGTTCATGAACATAACCAGCACTCAAATAATAATGTCTTTTTAAATCAATTATTCCTTTTGTAGCAGTTAAACTTGCTTCATTTAAATGTTTTGAAGACAAGCCAACATACATTTTGTCAGATTGATAATACAATCCTAAGCCTAAATCAAGGCCAGCAGCTTTTTCAGTTGTATTAGAAATAGAAGGGTCATTACCTGTTTCGACAACGAAATTTCCGCCATCAACACCATTTTGCAACATGCCAACTGAAGCTCCTATTCCTAAGTTTCCTTGTGCTAATTCGATTCGATAAGCGTACGATAAGTTAATACCAGTAAACTCATATTGGCCTATTCCATCAGTTAAAACATTCAAACCCAAACCACCATGAAGCAATGATACTGGAGCTTCAACGCTCAGGCTAGTTGTACTCGGGGCACCTTCAAATCCAGCCCATTGCGTTCTATTTAAAGCAGTAGCACATATAGCATTATTACTACCAGCATACCCTGGGTTAGAATACAATTCGTTAAACATATATTGACTAAACTGTGGATCTTGTTGTGCGCTAGCTACAAGCACAAAAAAGAAAAGAAAAGCACCTAAAAAATATTTTTTCATAAAAGGAAGTTGTTCTGTAATAATCTACTTACTTCATTAATTGATGGCTAAAATAACTATTTTTTTTTGGAGATGAAATACAAATTTCAATTGATGCAATAATTAATTCACTTTTTGAAATGCCTTCCACCATCTTTCAGGCACATCTCCGTTACTCGCAAGCAAGTAATCTTTGTATGAACATGGGACAAAACAATTAGGAGACAAATTCAAATTTGAATCAGATAAAATAGGAATTTCCATCCACCATTTGTCGTTATGTTTGTTTTTATAAAAGCAAGTATTATACTCGCCATCATGCATAGAAACATGGTATTTAACTAAATTCTCATCATTAGCAGTTATATTTCTCATTTTATGAAAATATCCTTCAAAAAAGCACCAAACCATCTGAGCAATTAACTTTGAAGTTTGGTTGTTAATATCCCGAACCCCATTAAAATTATAAATTGCTAGTGACTGAAGTTTATGACCTAATGCTGAATACCTCATTAATTGACATATCTCATCCGAACTAAGTCCATTTGGAGACCCATCAACTACTGCGGGTGAATCACTCATTTTTATTGCATTTAAATCTATAGATATGAAATTAGCGTCACGTAATACTGGCTCCACTTCTTCTAAATTGGAACGAATTTCTCCTAATCGATGAGCATCAAAAAAAAACTTGTTCAATAATTCTACTTCGGGCCATGAAACCAAATAAGACTGATAACCAAGATTACTGAAGTTGAACAACACATTGGGTTGATGGTTGAAAATATGACTCAAATAAGATCTCGAATTTACACTCTGTTCGTTGATTCCAAGATCAAATCGAGAATCAATAGAAACCATATTGCAAAACTGTTTAGTCTGAACAAATGATCTGTATTGACCAATTGTGCAGTCTTGAGAACCACCTATAAATAATGCTAACAAGCCTCTTTCGTTGCATTCCTGCAAGACGTCTGCTAATAACTGATAAGTATCGGACGGGGAAGCTCCAAGCTTTAAATCCCCAAGGTCCGCTATACGCAGCCTATTTTCTCCTTGAAAAAGAGAAAATAATTGAAAACGAATATCATTAAAATCTAGCTTTTCAATTTCAGAATCTAAGCCCCTATTTTCAACAACAGAAAAAATAACAACATCAGCTTCAGATAAGTTTGGAAAATTACCCTGAGTATAAACATCTACTAAAGCACCTAGTTGACCAGACGTAAATTGGTCTGATTGATGTTCAACAGGATCAAAACTAAGTTCAAACTCCATTTTATTTCTTTTGGGCTTCGCCAAGAGTTAAGCAATCTTCTCTGCTTAAACTTTTAGGATCAGTACCTTTTGGAATTTTAACATTCTTTTTGTTTTTCCTAGCGCCTTCACCAATCTGGATAAAAGGACCATATCTTCCATTTAAAACCTGGACCAATGGAGTTCCTTCAAAACGATTTATAGTTTTTTCTGCTTCCGCTTTTCTATGAGCTAATATTAATTCAATCGATCTGTCGATTTCAATAGTCATTGGCTCATCTCCGTCGTCTTTCTTGATAGAAACAAATTTTCCTTTGTGTCTAAGATATGGGCCAAATCTTCCGATTGCAGCCACAACATCTTCTTCTTCAAATACTCCAACAGTCCTTGGCAACTTATACAATTCTAAAGCTTCTTCTAGAGTGATATCAGTAATACTTTGAGTTGACAACAATGAAGCAAACCTTGGTTTCACCTCTTCCGAGCCTTCCCCTATTTGAGCCATAGGGCCAAAACGTCCTATCCTAACATATACATTTTCATCTGTCTTAGGGTCTTTTCCTAATAACCTTTGACCTTTAGCAGATTCTGAATTATCAATTACATCATTTACTTTAGCAACAAAAGGACCATAAAACTGACCAATCATGTCATTCCACTTCTTCTCTCCGTTAGCAATAAGGTCAAATTCTTTCTCTACATCAGCAGTAAAACTATAATCCATTACTCCTTCAAAATTTTCTAGCAAGAAGTTTGTAACTACAATTCCGATATCAGTAGGAAGCATTTTAGATTTATCAGATCCTGATTTTTCTTTCTTGCTAACTTCTTCAATTTGAGAATCGTCTAGTGTTAATACAGAATAAGCTCTCTCAACCCCTTCACTTTGACCTTTTTCAACATAACCTCTATTCTGAACAGTTGTAATAGTTGCAGCATAGGTAGAAGGGCGTCCGATACCAAGTTCTTCCAATTTCTTCACCAAACTAGCCTCTGTAAATCTTGCTTTTGGCTTAGAAAAACGTTCCGTAGCAGTGATAACCTTTCTGCCTAACTGATCTCCTTCTTCTAACTTAGGCAGCATTCCACTTTGCTCTTCTCCTTCTTCATCTACTCCTTCCAAATAAACCTTGAGGAATCCTTCAAACTTTATCATTTCACCTTTAGCAACCAATTTATGCTCGCTTTCGGAAACTATAATTTCTGCAGTAGTTCTTTCTAATTGAGCATCTGCCATTTGAGAAGAAATAGTTCTTTTCCAAATTAAATCGTAAAGTCTTTGATTATTTCTTTCGCCTTCAACAGTAGCATGTGCTAAATCAGTAGGTCGGATTGCTTCGTGAGCTTCTTGAGCACCTTTTGACTTAGTGGTGTATTTCCTTACTTGTGCGTATTCTTCTCCATATAATTTTGAGATCTGTTCGCCAGCAGCTTTAACAGCAGTGTCAGACAAGTTCATACTATCGGTTCTCATGTATGTAATCTTACCTGCTTCGTAAAGCTTTTGAGCAACACTCATGGTTTGCCCTACAGAAAAACCTAATTTTCTAGACGCCTCTTGCTGAAGCGTTGATGTAGTAAAAGGAGCTGCTGGAGATTTTTTAGCAGGCTTCTTCTGCATAGAAGAAATATGAAATTCTGATTTAGAACAAACAGTTAGAAAATCTTTTGCTTCTTCCTTAGTTTTGAATCTTTTAGGCAATTCGGCCTTAAATATTTTTTTGTCTTTAGAATAAAACTCTGCTACTATTTTATAATCTGAGCTGGCAAGAAAGCCTCTTATTTCATTTTCTCTCTCCACAATCAATCTAACAGCAACAGACTGAACTCTACCAGCAGACAAGCCTTGTTTTACTTTACGCCATAAAACTGGAGAAAGCTCAAAACCAACTAATCTATCCAGCACCCTTCTAGCTTGTTGTGCGTTTACTAGCTGAATATCCAATTCTCTTGGATTATCTACTGCTTTTGTTATTGCAGCTTTAGTAATTTCATTAAAAACAATTCTTTTGATCTTAGACTCATCTAACTTTAAAGCTTCAATTAAGTGCCAAGCAATAGCTTCTCCCTCACGGTCCTCATCCGTCGCTAGCCATACAGTTTCTGATTTATCTGATAATTTCTTCAATTCTGAAACTACTGCCTTTTTATCTGGAGTTATTTCATATCTAGGCTCGAAACCATTATCAACATCAATAGCCATCCCACCTTTTTTAGGTAAATCACGGATGTGACCAATACTAGATT
>JABAYQ010000029.1 GCA_018608925.1 Cryomorphaceae bacterium
AGAGGTTAGCACTAAAGATTGTGCTAAAAAATGTTGCGCTAAAAAAGAAGCTAAAGCTGAGGTCAAAAAAGATTGTAGCAAAAAATGTAGCTCTGATGACAAAGCAAAATGCAGTTCAGAAAAGAGCAAATGTTCTTCAGACAAAAAATGTTCTAAAGGAGATGCATGTTGCAAGAAAACTGGCGAAACTGTAGCTAAATGCGACAAGAAAAAAGAAGGATGTTGTAAGTCAGACTCTGGCAAATAAGACACCCTAAATCCATTAAAAAAACTCAAGTGTCAATAGCGCTTGAGTTTTTTTAATTAAACATTATTGAAAAGTGCATATAGAACAGCATAGATTAGCTAATAACATTAGAATTGTTCATAAAAGAACAAGTGGAGCTGTTGCGCATTGTGGTATAATTATAAACTGCGGTTCTAGAGATGAAGGGGAAGACGAACAAGGCCTAGCTCACTACATAGAACACGTTATATTTAAAGGCACAAAGAAAAGAAAAGCTTACCATATCTTAAGTAGAATGGAAGATGTTGGAGGAGAAATCAATGCCTTCACAACAAAAGAAGAAACCTGTGTTTACTCTTCTTTCATGCCCGAATATTACGAACGATCTTTAGAATTACTTCAAGACATTGTTTTTGAGTCAACTTTTCCGAGCAAAGAATTAGTCAAGGAAAAAACTGTAGTTATTGACGAAATAAACTCTTACAAAGACAATCCATCAGAACAAATTTTTGACGACTTTGAAGAGCTATTATTTCAAGACCATTCTATTGGCAGAAATATACTAGGAACTCCAAAACACGTTAAATCATTTAACAAAAAAATGATTTCTGATTTCATCTCTAGAAACTATCTTAGCGATGAAATGGTAATTAGTTCTGTAGGAAACATAGAATTTAAAAAGCTAGTTCAAATGATTGAAAAGTTATTTGGACATATTCCTAAAAGCGACAAAACAAAAACTAGGAGTCCATTTAAAAACTACCAACCTTTTCACAAAAAAGTTAGTCACTCTGGCTTTCAAACCCATGCCAAACTAGGTTCTATAGCTCAAGAAGCTACGAGCAACAAAAAAACAGCCATGATATTGTTAAACAATATTTTAGGAGGCCCTGGGATGAACTCAAGATTAAACCTTTCTATAAGAGAAAAATATGGACTCACGTATTCTATAGAATCTCACTACACGCCATATAGCGACACCGGAATTTTTAGTATTTATTTAGCAAGTGATAAAGATAGCACTCAAAGATGCATTAGCTTAGTTAAGAAAGAATTGGAGCTTTTCTGCAAAAAACCATTAGGACCTCAACAATTAAAGAAAGGAAAACTTCAGCTAATAGGACAAATAGCTATAGGGCAAGAAAGTGAAGTAAACTTAATGCTATCTATAGCTAAGAGTATATTACTCTATAACAGAATAGATTCATTTGAAGAAGTAAAAAATAAAATCAATAATGTCTCTCCTGAGATAGTTCAAGAAGTAGCGAACGAAGTTTTCAATCCTTCTAATTTATCCTCATTAATTTATAGTACATAAAATGGAATTTTTACCAAAAAAAATCGACGACTATGCATGTTTACACAGCCAAGAAGAGAATCAGGTTTTAAAAGATTTGAATAGAGAAACTTGGGCAAAAGTTCTCATTCCAAGAATGCTATCTGGTCATCTTCAAGGAAGGACGCTAAGCATGTTCAGCAAAATGATTAAACCAAAAAATATTTTGGAAATTGGGACATACACTGGATACTCTGCAATTTGCCTTTGCGAAGGCCTAGAAGAAAATGGAAAATTACATACTATAGACATCAATGAAGAGCTAAAAGAAATATCTTCCAAATACTTTAAAAAAGCAAACATAGAAGATAAAGTAGAACAGCACATTGGTAATGCTATGGAGATTATTCCAGGCTTAGATTTGACCTGGGATTTAGTCTTTATAGATGCTGACAAAGAAAATTACAGTAATTATTTCGATCTTGTTATCGACAAAATGGCGTTAGGCGGATTTCTAGTTGCGGATAATGTTTTGTGGAGCGGGAAAGTTGTTGAGCCAATAAGCGAAAAAGATATGGAGACTAAAGAAATCATTAATTTTAATGATAAAATCCATCAAAGTGACAGAGTAGAAAATGTTTTAATGCCAATAAGAGACGGCTTAATGGTATGCAGAAAAATTAAATAATCATGCTTTCATTTGACAATACAGAGATTGCTTTCAAGCAAAAATCTAATAAGGAATTAAAAAAATCATATTGGCTTTTTCAATTAATAGCTAACAATACATTAGTAAAAGTTGGGCCTAGTTTATTGAAGCTTGCTATGTTTCTAAAACTACCAATAAATGGTATTATCAAAAACACCATATTCAAACAATTTTGTGGTGGAGAGTCAATTGATAATTGCAACCAAACAATTAATGGTCTTCATAAATTTAAAATCGGTACAATTCTAGATTATTCTGTGGAAGGAAAAAACGATGAAACTGATTTTATTCGTGTTTACAAGGAAGCAATATCTACCATTAAGAGTGCTAAAAACAATGAGAAAATTCCGTTCACAGTTTTTAAAATATCTGGACTTGCAAGATTTGAATTATTAGAAAATTGGGACTTAAATCAATCAAAATTTTCTGATAATGACAAACAAGAATTTAAATCACTAAAAGACAGATTACAATCCTTATGTGATTTAGCAAAAGAACTTGATGTGAAAATTTTCATTGATGCAGAAGAAAGCTGGATTCAAAACTCGATCGATTTTCTGGTTACTGAATTAATGAGTAATTATAATCAAGAAAAAGTGTTGGTATACAACACCCTTCAAATGTATCGTTGGAACAGACTTCAATACCTACAAGACTGTCATAAAACAGCAAAGCAAAACAACTATCTGTTAGGTTTTAAATTAGTTAGAGGTGCTTATATGGAAAAGGAAAGAGAACGTGCTCAAAAATTAAGCTACTCATCTCCCATTCAGAAAGATAAAGCTAGCTCAGACAAAGACTATAACCTAGCATTAGAATATTGCATTAACAATATAGACTCTATTGCAATTTGCGCAGGCACTCATAACGAAAAAAGCTCTTTGTTTCTTTCCGAATTAATGTCTAAGAATAATATAGAGAACAAACACCCTCACGTTTACTTCTCTCAACTTCTTGGTATGAGTGACCACATCAGCTTTAATTTATCCGACCTTGGCTATAATGTAGCAAAGTATGTTCCTTACGGACCAGTAAAGGATGTTATTCCTTATTTAATAAGAAGAGCCCAAGAAAACACTTCCATTTCTGGACAGACTAGTAGAGAACTGAGTTTAATTATTAAGGAGAAAACAAGAAGAAAGTCTAATTAGAACAACTGCAAGTATCGTTATCGATAGTAAAGTCTTGTAACCTTACTTTTTCAGAACAGAGTTCAAAAACTGCAGAAATATTTTCTTTTTCTATCGTATATGTTTTGCAAGGCTCAGAATCAGTAACACTCTTATCAAAGTTAACCTCTCCATCTTCTAAAACCTGCAATACTTCATCTTGATCTAAAGACAAACATTCTAATTTACATATAGCATCAGGCCCTAAGTAAATAGTATCTTGCTTTAAGTGATAAATGACTCTATAGTCTAAACTGAAATAATTCCATTGCTCTTTTATTCTGTCAGGAAAAATAAAATTAATCATAAGCAGTCCAAGTATAACTCCAAATAAAAAAATTGTTAATCGTCTTGCCATTATTTAAATACTTGCTATTAATAAATCAATTTCTTTGTAATTAATATCGAACCATTGACCAACCATTTTATTGGTCAACATTCCGTGAAAAACATATACTCCTTGTCGCACGCCACAATCTCTAACTATTAAAGGTTCTATACCTCCTTCCTCTCCTAGTTTCAAAAGCGTAGGAGTTAAAAGATTACTTAAAGCATAAGAGGCTGTTCTAGCCACTCTAGTAGGAATGTTAGGAACGCCATAATGAACTACACCATGCTTAATAAGCGTAGGCTTAGCATGACTAGTTATTTCGGACGTTTCAACACAACCTCCCTGATCAATACTAACGTCTATTATTACCGCTCCTTCTTTCATGTTTTCAACCATATTTTCAGAAACAACACAAGGAGTTCGTTTTTCATTAGAACGTAAAGCACCAATAACAACATCCGCTCTTCTTAGGGCTTTAGCTAAAACTTTAGGTTGAATAATAGAAGTGTAAACACGAGTATTCAAATCACTTTGAATTCTTCTTAATTTAGATAATGAATTGTCGAATATTTTAACAGAAGCACCAAGACCCATAGCAGAACGAGCAGCAAATTCTCCTACTGTTCCTGCTCCGATAACTACAACTTCGGTTGGAGTTACTCCGGCAATACCACCTAACATCAATCCCTTACCACCATTAACATTACTCAAACATTCTGATGCAATTAGTATGGATGTATTACCTGCTATTTCGCTCATCGAACGCATTAATGGCATAAGGCCACATTCATCTTGAATAAACTCAAATGCTAATGCATTGATTTTTTTATTCATTAATTCTTGAAAATAAGCCTTGGATCTTGTTGTAATCTGAATAGCGGAAATAAGAGTCTGACGCCCTTTCATAAGCTTCAACTCATCTAAAGATGGGGGTACTACTTTTAAAATAATATCAGCGGTGTAAGCTTCTTCTGCGCTGTAAACTATCTTAGCACCAGCTTCGCTGTAGTCGTTGTCAGAAAAATTTGCTTTGTCTCCCGCTCCGGTCTCAACATAAACTTCATGACCGTGGCTTACTAAAAGATTAACCGCTTCAGGCACTAAAGAAATCCTCCCTTCTTGCAAATAGGTTTCTTTAGGTATTCCAATAAAGAGATTTTTTTCTTTATTTTTTAATTCTAATTTTTCTTCTTGAGGCAACAAGCCACCATCTCCAAAGGATGAAATATTTTCCATTACAATAT
>JABAYQ010000111.1:0-3453 GCA_018608925.1 Cryomorphaceae bacterium
GCTCAGTATCAGCTTTCTCGATTGTATTTTATTAAAAAGGATTATAAGAGGGTGTTGGCAAGAATGACACAGATTGATTTGTCTTTGTTGTCTAGCGATGAAAAGTTGATGTTTTACTTCCGTCAGGGTTATTCTAGCTTTGTTGCTAAAGACTACGAGCAATCTAAACTCTCCTTTTATGAAATACGAAATGAGAATTTTAGGTTTAAAGAATTAGTAGAATATTATCCTGCTCATATTGCGTATGTCGAGGGTAATTATGCTACTGCTCTTAACGGATTCGAAAAGCTTAGTGAGGTAAAGTCTCTTGGTCAGATTAGTAAATATTATATTGCTCAAATTTATTATTTTCAGAAGAGATACGAAGAGCTTATTGATTATGCTCTGCCTTTAATTGATAGTGTAGATCATTCTCGAAATAATGAATTGAATCGTTTAGTTTCTGATGCTTATTATTTCAAAAAAGATTACAGCTTAGCTATTGATTACATGAAAAAATACCAATCAAACTCTTCGCTTGATAGACTAGAGAAGTATCAGTTGGGTTATAGTTATGCTAAACTTAATGAGTACGAATCTGCGATCGAGTTTTTAGATGAAATTTTGGAAGAAGAAGATAGTCTGTCTCAATATGCGGCCTATCAGCTTGGTGAATGTTATCTTAAGTCTAATCAAATAAGTTTTGCAACTAACACCTTTAAGTATTGTTCTTCACTTTCTTTCAATTCTTTCTTAAAGGAAGACGCCTATTTTAATTATTTGAAGTTGTTGGTTCAAAATCCTTCTTCTTATAATGATGCAATTAATTCTATAAAAATATTTCTAGAAGATTATCCTAATAGCGCTAATACCGATGTTGTTAGAGATTTTTTGGTTAAAGCATACGCCACGACTAAAGATTATACCTCTACAATAACGTTTTTACAGTCTTTGCCTAGCCTTACTCTAGAGCAAGAATACACATTGCAAAGAGCGTCTTTCTTTGATGCCATAGAATTTTTTAACATCAAGGCTTACGATAAGGCTATAAAGCGTTTTGATCTAAGTCTGTCTTATCCTAATAATGAAGATTTAAGTTCTCTGGCTCATTTTTGGAAGTCAGAATCTTATTTTGGGTTATTCCAATACGATAAAGCAATATCCTCTTACCAAAGTTTTATATTTAGCTCTAGCTCAATTGACCTTGACGAATATGGAGATGGTCATTATGGTTTAGCTTACTCTTATTACCTAAACAATGATTATGTTAATTCTATTAAGTGGTTTAGGAAGTTTGTGGAAATGGATTCTTCTCAGGAAAAAATAAACGATGCCTACCTTCGTTTAGGCGATAGTTATTTCTTGTCTAAAAATTATAGAAGAGCTGTAGATTTTTATAAAATAGCGCAACAGAAAAATATTTTTGATGTGGATTATTCTATTTACCAGCAAGTGCTTTGTTATGGTCTAACTAATCAGGAGAAAGAAAAGAGGTCTATGCTCAATGTTCTTTATGGAGAGTATGCAGATTCTCCATACCATGATGATGCAATGTTTATGTTATCAGACATTTATCTTAATAGCAAGTCTGAGTTAGAAAAAGGAGTGAACTTACTAAGTCAATTAATAAATGATTATCCTTCAAGTGGTTTGGTTAAGTCTTCCATTCTTAAGCTGGGACTTCATTATTACAATGTCGATAATTTTAATTTGGCATTAGTTAATTTTAAGAAAGTTATCGAAATGTATCCTTCTACTTCCGAATCTAAAGAAGCTTTAGCCGCATTTAAAAATGTATCTATAGAGCAAGGAGATGTAAAACAATACTTAAGTTATGTTGACGGTCTTTCCGATGTTAGCGTTAGTATTGCGGCTCAAGATTCTATAACTTTTGATGGTGCGGAAACGCTCTTTTTTAAGCAAGATTTTCAAAAATCTATAAAGGCATTACAAGAGTATTTGTCAACTTTTGATTCTCCTATTTTTAAGAATTCTGCTACTTTCTATTTAGCGGAATCATTTTTCGAATTAGATGAGAAAGATAAGGCGATTGATGAGTATTTGAAAATTAATGAATGGAACGATTCTAGGTATAGTGAAAGGGTTTTAAATCAGATGTCTTCTATTGAGTTTAGCCAAGGCCAGTTTGGTATTGCAGCACTGCATTTTCAGGCTTTGCTTGAGATAGCTTCGTCTCAGGAGTTGATTCGATCGGCCAAAATTTCTTTGTTCTTGTGTCATAAAGAACTTAATGCGGAACAACAGTTGTTGTCTTCCGCTAGAGCTATGTTGGAAATAGATAAGTTAGATCAGCAGTTAATGCTTGATGCTAGATTGGTCTTGGCTAATAACGCTTTTAAATTGTCGGAGTTTTATGCGGCTAAAAAAGAATATCAAGAAATTGCTGTGCTCGACAACAACTCTTTTGGCGCTGAAGCTAAGTATCAGTTAGCAGCACTTTCCTTTATAGAGGAAGATTTTCAGGCTGTAGAGGCAGGTGTTTTTGAGCTTGCTGAGAGTTATTTTGACGATTACTTTATTGCAAAGGCTTTTATTCTTCTTTCTGATGTATATGTCAAGCAAGAAAATTATTTCCAAGCGAAAGCTACTTTGCAAAGTATTATTGATAATTATCAGGGTGAAGACTTGATAGAGCTTTCTTTTTCCAAGTTTAAGGATATAGAAGCAATAGAAAAATCAATTCAATCTCAAGATCAAGACAACGAATTAATAATAGACCTTCTTATTGATTTTGATGAGGAAGAAATAAATACAGAAGATGAAGAATAAGATTTTTGTTTTACTAATTTTTATAAGCTATTTTTCTTTTGCTCAAGAATCTGATCTTGGTGTTCAAGAAATTCAAGTAACTGAGTCTTTTATCCCTTCTGTTCCGATAGCAAATAAAATAATGGATTTACCTCAAAGTCAGGATACTTTTAATGTGGAAACTGAAGTGCAGTATTTCTTAAATTCTAAGCAATATCTTACCTCTTATAGTGTAGATACTATAAGTCCTGCCAAAATTAAGGGAGAGCCTTTGTCAAAATTGTATTCTACATATCTAAAATTAGGTTTGGGAAATAATGCCCTTCCCAATGCAGATTTTTTCTATAACTCGACTAGAAATAAGTCATTTAATTATGGAGTAAGATTGGGTTTTTGGCAGTCGTATATGAATGCTAAAAATGAGTTTTTAAACGATAAAGTTGCTGCGGATGCAAGGCAAACTAATTTTAACTTATTTGCTAAAAAAGTGTTCGATTTCGGAAGCTTAAAGGCAAGTCTTAGTAGGGAAGGAAATAACTTGTTGGCTTATGGAACAACATCTATTGTTGATAAGGACTTGTTGAATCAGTACTGGGGTTATTCCAATTTTGATGTCAGCATAGAAAGTAATCAAAGACAGCATTTTAATTACTTTGCTAAACTTTTTGTTTCAGATGTAAATGAGCAAACAGAATCTAGTGTTGG
>JABAYQ010000111.1:3463-4931 GCA_018608925.1 Cryomorphaceae bacterium
TCTGTGGCTCTAAATATAGATTATGATTTTAATAATCTAAACGACAAAGTAGCCTTTTATGAAGACAAGACTAGAGAGGTAATTACTTCGGTTATTCCTGCTATTAAAAAACAGTTTAAAAATATTGAAGGTGTTTATGGTATTAATTATGTGATGATTAATAATCCTGACTCCTCTATTTCTTTATCAGCTGTTTATCCTAATGTCCGTTTGGATTATACATTCGTTAACGACATTGTCAGAACCTACTTGGGTGTTAATGGTGGTATTGAGCACAATTCTTATTGGAATTTGAGTAAAGACAATCCTTTTGTTTTAAATGCCTTGAACAATGGCAATAAGTCATTAGAGATGAATAATAGTGATGTAAAGTACAATGCTTTTGTAGGAGTGGATTCTAAGCTTTCTTCTAAGCTTTTTTTTAGTTCTAAGTTGTCTTATGCTAAAGTCGATTATATTCCTTTTTATGAGCTTGATTTAAGTTCTACTTTTCAGAATAAATTTAAAGTAATTTACGATAATGGAACTCACTTAAATTTATTCTCTATGATAGACTATAAGATTTCTTCCTCAAAAGGAGTTAGCTTATCTTTAAACTACCAGTCTTTCGATTTGGACACATTGAGTAGTTATAACTACAAACCTACTTTTAAAGTTAATCTTAAAGGATATTACAACATAGCAGATGCCATTATTGCAAGTGCGGAAGTTTTTGCTGAAATAGATAGAAGTGTTTCTTTGAATGGTGATAACGTGGTTCAAAGCCAAGAGTTAGGAGATATTGTTGATGTTAATTTATCTCTTGAATACAAGATAAACAATGTCTTTTCATCTTATTTGCTAGCTAATAATTTAGTTGGTGGTTATCAGGTTTGGCAAAACTATTCCGCCTTAAGTCCTCAAATTCAGATTGGTGTAACTTATCGTTACTAATTTATTCACTTTTTGTTAATAAGTAGCTGTTATTTAGCTGGTGTTAAAAGCCTCTTGTGAGTCTCTTTTTTTATATTTGTTGTAATCTAGTATTCAGTACTTAAATAAACTTATAAAATAATGAATGAAAACGCTAAAGATAATCCAGAATATGGCGCAAGCAATATTCAAGTATTAGAAGGATTAGAAGCCGTTAGGAAAAGACCTGCCATGTATATTGGTGATATTGGGGTAAAAGGTCTACACCACCTTGTTTATGAGGTTGTCGATAACTCAATTGATGAGGCCTTAGCTGGCCATTGTTCGGTAATTGATGTATTTATCAATGAAGACAATTCTATTACAGTTACAGATAATGGTAGAGGTATTCCTACAGATATTCACGAGAAAGAGCAAAGATCTGCTTTAGAGGTTGTAATGACTGTACTTCACGCTGGTGGTAAATTCGATAAAGATTCTTACAAAGTTTCTGGAGGTTTGCACGGTGTAGGTGTTTCTTGTGTAAATGCACTCTCAGAATCGCTCAAAGCAACTG
>JABAYQ010000067.1 GCA_018608925.1 Cryomorphaceae bacterium
CCACTCGTCATCCTGATTATGCTTTATTAGCTTCTAGAATTTCGGTATCTAACCTTCATAAAGACACTAAAAAGTCTTTCACCGAAACAATGAACGATTTGTACCTTTATGTAAATCCTAAAACAGGTAAAAAAGCTCCAATGATTGCGGATGATGTGATTAAAATCATTCGTAAGAACTCAGAAATTTTGGATTCTACCATTATTTATGATAGAGACTTTTCTTACGATTATTTCGGTTTTAAAACGTTAGAGCGTTCTTACTTATTAAGAATTAACGGTCAGATTGCAGAACGTCCTCAGCATATGTTGATGCGTGTATCTATCGGAATTCATAAAGACGATATTGAAGCGGCTATAAACACTTATGAGTTAATGTCTCAGAAGTTCTTTACTCACGCTACTCCAACTTTATTTAATGCAGGTACACCAAAACCTCAAATGTCTTCTTGCTTCTTGTTAGCAATGAAAGAAGATAGTATTGATGGTATTTATGATACATTAAAGCAATGTGCCAAGATTTCACAATCTGCAGGAGGAATAGGCCTAAGTATTCATGACGTAAGAGCTACAGGTTCTTACATTAGAGGTACTAACGGTGTTTCTAACGGAATCGTTCCTATGCTTAGAGTCTTTAACGACACGGCAAGATATGTTGACCAAGGTGGAGGTAAAAGAAAAGGTTCTTTTGCAATTTATCTTGAGCCTTGGCATGCTGACGTTTTTGACTTCCTTGACTTAAGAAAGAATCACGGTAAAGAGGAAATGAGAGCAAGAGACTTGTTTTTTGCATTATGGACTCCAGATTTATTCATGCAGAGAGTTAAAGAAGACGGACAATGGACATTAATGTGTCCTAACGAATGTCCTGGTTTAGCGGATGCTTACGGTGCTGATTTCGAAAAGTTATATACTAAATACGAAAAGCAAGGAAAAGGTCGCAAGACTATTGCAGCAAGAGAATTATGGTCGCACGTAGTGGAATCTCAAATTGAGACAGGTACTCCATACATGCTTTATAAAGATGCTTGTAACGAAAAGTCTAACCAAAAGAATTTAGGTACAATTCGTTCTTCGAACCTTTGTACGGAAATTTTAGAATACACTGCTCCAGATGAGGTTGCTGTATGTAACTTAGCATCTATTGCTCTTCCGATGTTTATTAATGAAGAGACAAATGCTTTTGATCATGAGAAATTATTTAACATTACTAAAGCAATTACTCGTAACCTAAATAAAGTTATTGATAGAAACTACTATCCGGTAGCGGAAGCCAAAAATTCTAATATGCGTCACCGTCCAATCGGATTAGGTGTTCAAGGATTAGCAGATACGTTTATCAAATTACGTTTGCCATTTGATTCTGACGAAGCTAAAGCGCTTAACTCAGATATTTTTGAGACTATTTATTTTGCTTCTTTAACCTCTTCGTGTGAAATAGCTAAAGAAGAAGGAGCTTACCAATCTTATGAAGGTTCTCCTATCTCACAAGGAATTTTCCAATTCAATATGTGGGGAGCAAAAGAGGAAGAACTTAGCGGTCGTTGGGCTTGGGATGAGTTGAGATCGATGATTAAAGACCACGGAGTACGTAACTCGTTGTTATTAGCTCCAATGCCTACAGCATCTACTTCTCAAATATTAGGAAACAACGAATGTTTTGAGCCTTACACTTCAAATATTTATACAAGAAGAGTATTGTCGGGTGAATTTGTAGTAGTTAATAAGCATCTTCTTTTAGACTTAGTTCAACTAGGTTTATGGAATGATGAAATGAAAAACGAAATAATCAAAGCAAACGGATCTATTCAAGGTATTGATAGTATTCCGGATAATATTAAGGCGATTTACAAAACAGTTTGGGAGATAAAAATGAAAGACATTATTGATATGTCTGCCGATAGAGGTAGATTTATTGACCAGTCTCAATCATTAAATTTATTTATTGACCAGCCTAATATGGGTAAAATTACATCTATGCACTTTTATGCATGGGAGAAAGGTCTTAAAACAGGAATGTATTATCTAAGAACTAAAGCAGCAACTCAAGCGATTCAGTTTACGGTTCAAAAGCAGGCTAAGCCTCAATTAGAGCCAGTACTTACTGGTGAATATACGGAAGAAGAAGCGTTAGCTTGTTCGATAGACAATCCGGATGATTGTATTGCTTGTGGATCTTAATTAGATTCCACCCTATAACAAAAAAAGGCTCCTAAATTTTAGGAGCCTTTTTTTATATAAGATAGTTAGTATTTATACAAATGCGTTTTCGCCTGTAATGTCTAAACCAGTTATTAGTAGGTGTATGTCGTGAGTTCCTTCGTAAGTTACTACAGACTCTAGGTTCATCATATGACGCATAATTGGGTATTCACCAGTAATTCCCATTCCGCCAAGAATTTGGCGAGCATCACGAGCGATTTTTAATGCCATATCCACATTGTTTCTCTTGCACATAGATATCTGAGCTGATGTAGCCCTATCTTCATTTCTTAAGACGCCTAAACGCCATGTAAGGAATTGAGCTTTAGTAATTTCAGTTATCATTTCTGCTAACTTCTTTTGTTGAAGTTGAAATCCTGCAATTGGCTTTCCAAATTGTTTTCTTTGTTTCGCATATCTAAGAGCAGTATCATAGCAATCCATTGCTGCCCCGATCGTTCCCCATGCTATTCCATACCTTGCCGAATCTAAACAGCCAAGAGGAGCTCCTAAACCGTCTTTTCCTGGCAATAAATTCTCCTTAGGCACCTTTACGTTGTCGAAAACTAATTCTCCTGTAGCTGAAGCCCTTAAGCTCCACTTCCCGTGAGTCTCTGGAGTAGTAAAGCCTTCCATTCCTCTTTCTACAATAATACCTTTAATTCTTCCTTCTTCATTTTTAGCCCAAACCACAGCGATATCGGCAAATGGCGAATTAGAAATCCATAGTTTAGCACCATTCAACAAATAATGGTCGCCCATGTCTTTGATGTTGGTAACCATTCCACTTGGGTTAGATCCGAAATCTGGTTCTGTTAGTCCAAAACATCCAACCATTTCACCAGTAGCTAATTTTGGCAAATACTTCTGACGTTGTTCTTCTGATCCATACTTATAAATAGGATACATTACCAAAGAAGATTGAACAGAAGCAGTAGAGCGAACTCCGCTATCTCCACGCTCTAATTCTTGCATAATAAGTCCGTATGAGATTTGATCTAAACCAGCACCGCCATATTGCTCTGGAATGTAAGGTCCGAATGCTCCAATCTCAGCTAATCCACCAATAATTTGAGTTGGAAATTCAGCTTTTTGACAAGCTTCCTCGATAATAGGAGATACAGAACGCTTCACCCAATCACGAGCTGCGTCTCTAACTAATTTGTGCTCTTCAGTTAATAAATCATCTAAATGAAAGTAATCTGGAGCTTGAAATTGATCTGTCGACATTTTGTTTTTTATTAAGGGTACAAAATTATTGAATAATTTGTGATTAATGAGTAAATTGCATAAAAATCCTTCAATTATGAAATATTACCTTACGATTCTATTAATTTTTTCCCTTTTCTTATTTACTGCATGCGAAAAAGAAGTTGATCCAATTATAGTTGATTCAGAAGAAGTGCAAGACACTTATGCTACTTTAAAGGCTGTAGTTGATCAAAATTGTGTTGGATGCCACTCTTATGGTGGTTCTGCTGTTGAATTTGGCGATTTTTCAAATTACGGATCTATCCAAGGGATTTTAGATAATTCCTCTCAAGAATTTATAAACAGAATTACTTCAACCGATCCTAATTATAGAATGCCCCCTGCAGGAAGTTTGACTAGTTCTCAAATCGAACAATTAGTAAATTGGGTCAATAACGGGTATCCAGAAAATTAGTGGATTTTATTCTGAGAAATAATGGGTCAATCCCTGATTGGGTTTTTGTCGTCTGCATACTAGTTTTATGTTACATTACGTTTATTAGAGTACAGTTTGGTAAAAATCTATCATTAATTTATTTGTCGACGATATCTAGAAAGTATTCTAATCAGTTTTTTAGAGAATCGAACAACCAAACTAGTACCTATATAATTTTACCCATATTTATTTTTGTCTTTTCTTTGCTTATGTCTCATCCTTCCTTAAATCAGACTAACAATTGGGATGGGTCTGTTTTTTTTAGCTTTGCATTTCTTGCGACTATTTATTTGCTTCTTAAATATTTCATTCTTCAATTAATTGCCATATTATTTGAAACAAAATATTTGTTTGAAGAAATAAATTACCATTCCTTTTTATTTGAAAAAGTAGGAGGTATCTTTTTATTTCCATTGGTTCTTTTATCAATCTACTCTCCTTTTAGTTCTAAGGTTATGTTTCAAATTGCACTAATATTTTTCTTCCTTATTTTCGTTTTTAAGTGTGTTAGGATTGCTTATTTAAGTTTTTTTAAGACTTCCTTTTCCAAAACACACATTATTGTCTATCTTTGCGCACTTGAAATTTTACCGTTATTGCTATTTGTAAATAAGATTAGTTAGCAAGTTTTATTTTAAAACAGAAAGATAGATGCCCACTTTGAAAGAGAATAAAATTAAAACCATTTTAGTATCCCAACCCAAGCCAGAATCGGATAAGTCACCTTATTTTGATTTAGCTAAGCGTTGTAAACTAAAGATCGATTTTCGTCCATTCATTCATGTTGAAGGTCTTACAGCAAAAGAATTTCGTCTGCAAAAAATAAGTATTCTAAGTCACGATGCTGTAATTTTTACTAGTAAAAATTCAATGGATCATTTTTTCAGAATGTGTGAGGCAACTCGTATAACTGTTCCTGAAGAAATGAAATATT
>JABAYQ010000105.1 GCA_018608925.1 Cryomorphaceae bacterium
CATATTTTGCGTGCAACCAGTTACAACAAGAAGTAGACTTTATGTGCCTATCAAAAGGACTTTCTGGAGGAACGCTTCCCATTTCTTTAACTACATGCGCACAAGATATTTACAATAGTTTTTTAGGAGACGATATGTCAACGGCTTTTTTACACGGACATTCTTATACAGGCAACGCTTTAGGTTGTGCTGCAGCGATTGCAAGTTTAGAGTTATTAAAAAAAGAAGATTGCCAAAACAGAATAAAAGAGATTGCAAACAACCATCACCAATTTACTCCAAAACTAAGTTCTTACCCTTTTATAAAAGACATTAGACAAACCGGAACTATTCTTGCTATAGAATTACAAAGCGACAACAGCAGTTATACCAGTTCTATTAAAGATGATATGTACGCCTATTTCATGGAAAAAGGGATTAATTTAAGACCACTAGGTAACGTATTATACATTCTTCCGCCTTACTGCATTACTGACGCAGAATTAAATCACATTTACGATAGTATATTATCCTTTTTTGAATCTTTGAAATAAGTATCTTTGGCCCCATGAATTCAATAGTTATAACATCAAAGGCAAGTATTTCTTCTTTAGGTCATCAGCCAGAACAAATCTGGCAACGATACCTTAGTGATACATGCTATTTGAATATTTGCTGTTTTAACAACGAAGACACCCCAAGTGGAAGACTACACCCAGAGACTCTGAAACTAATCGATCAAATCAGAAAAGAAAATTCGAATTATAGAAGACTAGATAAAACCGTTTTGATGGCAATTCTGGCTTCTAGAATTTGTATTGAAAATAGCGATTGGGAAAATATGGAAGAAGTTGGAATAAATATAGGTTCTTCTAGAGGAGCTACCCAACTATTTGAAAAATACCACAGCCATTTTTTAAACTCTCCTAATCAGAAAATTAGTCCATTAACCTCACCAACTACCACTTTAGGAAATATTGCATCTTGGGTTTCCAACGATCTTTCTAGCGATAGCATTAACTTGTCTCACTCTATTACTTGTAGTACAGCTTTGCATTCTATTTTAAATGCTTGCGCATGGATAAACTCAGGGATGAGTCAGCAATTTTTAGCAGGAGCTAGCGAATCACCATTAACAGATTTCACAGTCAGTCAAATGAAATCTTTAGGAATTTATACTAAAAAAACAACTGATTGGTGCAGCACTCCATTACAAAAAAACGCACAAAATAATAGCATGTGTTTAGGAGAAGGGGCTAGTGTTTTCGCAATGGAAAAAGATAATGGACAAAAGCGAATAGCAAAAATAATAGGTGTAGGATATGCAACCGAAAAAGTGAACCATCCTACTTCTATAAGTGACAATGGAGAGTCCATGCAAAAAAGCATGAAAATGGCTATTAAAGATTTAGAGCCAAAATCAATTGACGCAATAGTGGTACACGCACCCGGAACTATCAAAGGAGATCATTCCGAACTTATGGCAATTAAGAAAATATTTAAAGATAAGACTCCACACTTAATAAGTACCAAATTTCAGACAGGACATACTCTGGGAGCGTCGGGAGGTTTAAGCCTTGATTTAGCAATAGAAATGATACACAGAAACGAATTGATTTCATTTCCTTACGACAGCAATAATGGAACAAAACCATCGCAAGTAAATACTGTTTTAATAAATGCTATCGGATTTGGAGGAAATGCAGTAAGTTTAGTAATTACGAAATAAGATAAAAGTTATATTTGTATAACATAAAATTTAGGAAATGAATAAAGTCTGGACAAAGGAGGAAGTTTTAGCAATTTACAATAGACCATTAATGCAATTGGTTTTTGATGCTGCACAGCAACATAGAGTAAACCACAATCCTCTAGAAGTGCAAGTAAGCACCTTACTATCTATTAAAACAGGCGGCTGTCCGGAAGACTGTGGCTACTGCCCTCAAGCGGCACGTTACCATACCGATATAGAAAAGAATGACCTTATGACTGTTCCTCAAGTAAAAGCCCAAGCCTTGAGAGCTAAATCAAATGGCTCTTCTAGACTTTGTATGGGAGCAGCTTGGAGAAACATTCAGAACAATGAAGAATTTGATCAAGTATTAGAAATGGTGAAAACCGTTAACGAACTCGAAATGGAAGTTTGTTGTACCCTTGGAATGATGACAGAAGATCAAGCAAGAAGATTAGCAGACGCAGGGCTTTATGCTTACAACCATAATTTAGACACATCAGAAGACCATTATAAAGAAATCATCTCTACTAGAGATTTTGACGATAGAAAGAAAACCATAGCTAATGCATCCAAAGCTGGCATAAGTGTATGCTCTGGAGGAATTATTGGAATGGGTGAATCTGCTAATGACAGATGTTCTATGCTAGTTACTTTAGCCAACCTAAGCCCTCAGCCAAAATCAGTCCCTATCAATGCATTAGTTCCTGTGGAAGGAACTCCTTTAGCAGACCAACAATTGGTTTCTATATGGGATATGGTAAGAATGGTAGCAACTACTAGAATTGTTATGCCAGAAGCAGTAGTTAGACTTTCTGCAGGACGTACTCAAATGAGTGACGAAGGACAAGCTCTTTGCTTTATGGCTGGAGCATCTTCAATATTTGCAGGAGACAAGTTGCTTACTACACCAAACCCAGACATTAACAACGACATGAAACTTTTTGATATTCTAGGCATTTCCACTAAAGCACCATTTGTTGATGGAGAGCAGCCTACTACTAAAGAAAGTTATAAGGAATGTGCTTCTACTAGAGGTAATGTGAAATGGGACAGACCAGGACACACTATCGAAAGAAACGAAATGGCAAAACAAAAAGCCAAAGACTTAAAAGCCTAGATTATTTAATCCATCCTTCTTTTGTCGCTAAGCTCGACAACCAAACTAATAACACTGCAAAGCCGATTATCATAATTGACATTACTACATGGCCAGGACCATACACATCCAATGCGTTTGCAATAAAAAGGCTGTGATACATCTGAACCAATACTCCAACTAAAGAAAATTGCAATAGTAGATTAGCAGCCTTCTTTCTGAAAAGAAGGGCGATACAACCTAAGAAACCAGCTATTACAGCAACACCAAAAGCAATGGCAGCCCAAAGAGGGTAACTAGTGTATACGGTTTGCTCTGCAGCAGGCATGTTATACAAATCTTGATCAGAAATAGTCATTTGGGCATAAAAATTAAAAAGGCCCATAAAATTCCAGACAATAAAAAAAGCCGAAACAATAGTGAGCCAAAGTGGGTAAGAAGAGTTTTTCATTTTAAATAACTTTAAGATTAGTTAAATATAAAAAAAATTATAGCTTAGGATTGTTAACGTGTCTTTCTTTATCTCTTATCGTTTTTGCATCCATCTTATCTTTAAATGCTTTCTCTAAGTCTGTATTGGTCTGATTAGCTAAACACAAAACTACAAACAAAACATCCGCCAACTCTTCGCCCAAATCTTTGTTATCTGATTCTTTGAAAGATTGCTCACCGTATTTTCGAGAAATTATACGGGCAACCTCTCCTACTTCTTCAGATAGTATTGCCATATTAGTTAGTTCATTAAAATACCTAACGCCATACTTCTTTATCCAACTATCTACTTCCTGTTGTAATTGCTTAATTGCCATTTATTCTTTGTTTTTGGTATCTATTATTATAGTAACAGGACCATCGTTTGTTAAATCAATTTTCATGTCGGCTCCAAACTCCCCTGTCTCCACTTTCTGAGTGCATTGTTTCTGAATGGTGCTAATAAAAGACTCATAGAGTGGTATAGAAACAAAAGGCGGTGCTGCCTTAATATAAGATGGCCTATTTCCTTTTTTAGTTTTAGCAAACAAAGTAAACTGACTAACTACCAACAACTGGGCATCTAAATCAGACGCACTACAATTCATAGTTCCATCCTGATCATTAAAAATACGTAACCCAATAATTTTATTGCAAAGCCAATCTATATCTTCTTGAGAATCTTGAGATTCTATTCCTAGCAAGATTAATAATCCTTGGTCAATAGACGCTGTTTTTTTCTGTTCTATAGTAACCGATGCACTACTAACTCTCTGAATAACAGCTCTCATTTATTCGAATTTATTTACTCTATAATGCTCGTCATCAGACTCTAACATACTTAGGTAACTCTTGTACCTAGAAGCAGCAATTTGATTGTTATCTATTGCCTGTTTAACACCACAATTCGGCTCATTAACATGAATGCAATTATTGTATTTACACTTTGCATTGAGAGCAAAAAATTCTGGAAAATAATGAGAAAGTTCACTCTGGTTAATTTCCACTAGACCAAAACCCCTTATACCTGGAGTATCAATAATTTTGGCTCCAAAATCTAGCTCATGCATCTCAGAAAAAGTGGTGGTATGCATTCCCTGTTGGTGTTGGAAAGAAATTTCTTGAGTAATGATATCTAAATCTGGCTGAATCATATTTAACAAAGTAGATTTGCCAACACCAGAATGACCGCAAAAAACATTCACCTTATCTTTCATTACCTCCTTTAATGAGGACAAATCATCTTCAAGAGCAGCCAATGAAAAACATTTATGACCAATTTTTTGATAAAGATCTATTATGCCTTCTAATTTTAGCTTCTCTTGCTTATCTAATAAATCAGCTTTATTAAAAACAATAACAACATCAATGTCATAAGATTTAGCAGCCACTAAAATACGATCGATAAAACTAGTCGAAGTAGTCGGACTTTTAATAGTTGCTACTAAAATAGCCTGATCAATATTTGAAGCAATAATGTGAGTTTGCTTAGAAAGGTTGACCGATTTACGAA
>JABAYQ010000006.1:0-4293 GCA_018608925.1 Cryomorphaceae bacterium
CCAATTGCGAACATAACCGTAAACATATCCGTTGGAATTCCTAAAGCTCTATAAATAATACCTGAGTAAAAGTCTACATTAGGATAAAGACCTCTTTCGATGAAGTAAGGATCGCTTAACGCAACTTGTTCTAGTTCTTTAGCAATATCAAGAACAGGATCGTTAACACCTAATTCTTCTAATACTTCATCAGCTGTTTTCTTAATGATAGTAGCTCTAGGATCAAAGTTTTTATATACCCTGTGTCCGAAGCCCATCAAACGGAAAGGGTCTGACTTATCTTTAGCTTTATTAATGTATTTAGTTACATCACCACCATCAGTACGAATATCTTCTAACATTTCGATAACCGCTTGGTTTGCTCCACCGTGTAAAGGGCCCCATAAAGCAGCAATTCCCGCAGAAATAGATGCGTATAAACTAGCATGAGAAGAACCAACTAATCTTACTGTCGAGGCAGAACAATTTTGTTCGTGATCAGCATGTAAAATTAAAAGCTTGTCTAATGCTCTTGAAACAATAGGGTTTACTTCATATTCTTCTGTAGGAAGAGCAAACATCATTTTCAAAAAGTTAGAACAATAATCTAAACTATTTTGAGGATAGATAATTGGCTGACGAGTTCTGTTTTTAAAACTCCAAGCTGCTAAGGTTGGTAATTTAGCTAGTATTCTAATTACAGTTCCATTTACTTCTTCTACTGATCTGTTTGGATCTAAAGATTTAGGATAAAAAGCAGTTAGAGATGATACCAAAGAAGATAAAACTCCCATAGGATGAGAATTAGAAGGAAATCCATCTAAAATAGATTTAACATCTTCGTGTACTAAAGTATGTTTTGTAATACTTTCTTTAAACTTAACTAATTGATCTGAAGTTGGAAGTTCTCCATAAATAAGAAGAAAAGCTACTTCAATAAAAGTAGACTTTTCAGCTAACTCTTCAATTGAGTAGCCTCTATACTGCAATATACCTTCTTCTCCATTTAAAAAAGTAATGGAGCTTTCTGTAGAGCCAGTGTTTTTGAAACCCTTATCAATAGTTATAAGACCTGAATCAGTTCTTAATCTACTAATATCAAGAGCTTGTTCGTTTTGAGTACCTTCAATAACTGGTATTTTATAGGTCTTTCCTTCGAAATGTAATTCTGCGTGTTTTGACATACTTTATTTTAAAAACTTAAATGATTTACCAGGATAGACAGCGTTATCTCCTAGTGATTCTTCAATTCTCAGTAATTGATTGTATTTAGCCATTCTATCCGATCTTGAAGCAGAACCAGTTTTAATTTGACCAGTACCTAAAGCTACAGCTAAATCTGCAATTGTAGTATCTTCTGTTTCTCCAGAACGATGACTCATTACTGAAGTATACGAATTTGCGTGAGCCATCTTAACGGCGTTAATTGTCTCGCTTAAAGAACCAATTTGATTAACTTTTACAAGAATAGAATTAGCAGTTCCTGTTTCTATCCCTTTAGAAAGTTTGTCTACATTAGTAACAAATAAGTCATCACCTACCAATTGAACTTTGTCTCCTATTGAATCTGTAAGCTCTTTCCAACCACTCCAATCATCCTCATCTAATCCATCTTCGATAGACAAGATAGGGTATTTTTTCGACCAATCACTCCAAAAGCTTACCATATCTGAAGGAGATAATTTTTCTCCTGTAGACTGATGAAAGTGATATACATTTTCTTTAGCATTATAGAATTCTGAAGCTGCAGCATCCATAGAAATATACATATCCTCTCCTGGTCTATAGCCTGCTTTTTCAATTGCCTTCAAGACGTATTCTATGGCTTCTGTGTTAGAACCTAAATTAGGTGCAAATCCACCTTCGTCTCCAACATTAGTTGAAAATCCTTTATCGTGTAAAACAGATTTTAAATGATGAAAAACTTCCGTTCCCATTCTTAAAGCCTGACTAAATGATTCAGCACCAACTGGCATAACCATAAACTCCTGAAAGTCTATACTATTATCAGCGTGAGAACCTCCATTTAAAATATTCATCATTGGAATAGGAAGAATATTAGCATTAGAACCTCCTATGTAATTAAACAAATGCTGACCACTTTCTTGTGCGGCAGCTTTAGAAACAGCCATAGAAACAGCTAGGATTGCGTTTGCACCAAGATTAGCTTTGTTTGGAGTACCATCTAATTCTATCATTTTAGAATCAATAGATAACTGATCAAAAATATGCATACCAATAAGCTCATGAGCAATTGTAGTATTCACATTATTAATAGCTTTTAAAACACCCTTTCCTAAAAACACGCTTTTATCCCCGTCTCTTAATTCAACAGCTTCGTACTTGCCTGTAGAAGCACCTGATGGTACTGCAGCTCTTCCAATAATACCATTTTCTGTTGTTACATCTGCTTCGATTGTAGGATTCCCTCGAGAATCTAAAATCTGTCTTGCATGTATAGAAATAATTCTACTCATTAGGTTTGTGTGTTTTTATAATATTAATAAATTCATCAAAAAGATATCTTGAGTCGTGAGGACCCGGTGAAGACTCTGGATGATATTGGACCGAAAATGCGTTTTTGTTTACTACTTTGATTCCTTCAATAGTATCATCATTAAGGTTAACGTGAGTTACCTCTACATTAGCATTTTTATGAACGTCTTCAGCAATTATTCCGAAACCATGATTTTGAGAAGTAACTTCACATTTTCCGGTTTTTAAATTTTTAACAGGATGATTAATTCCTCTATGGCCATTATGCATTTTGAAAGTATTAATTCCTTCCGATAATGCTAAAGCCTGATGACCTAGACATATACCGAAGGTTGGAAAGCCAGTACTAGTAATTTTTTTAACGTTTTCAACAACCTCAGGCATCATAGAAGGATCGCCAGGGCCATTCGATAAAAAGAAACCATCAGGATTCCAAGATTTCATTTCTTCATAAGAGGTATTAAAAGGGAAAACTTTCAAATAACAACCTCTATCAGACATACATCTTAATATGTTTTGCTTTACGCCTAAATCAAGTACAGCAATTTTAATATCTGCATTTTCGTCACCAAAGAAATAAGGTTCTTTGGTAGATACCTTATCGCAAAGTTGTAAACCATCCATAGAAGGCACCTCATTTAACTTAAGCTTCAATGCAGTAACATCAAGATTTTCAGATGATATAATACCATTCATGGCTCCCTTATCTCTAATATGACGAACTAGTGCTCTTGTATCAACATCAGAAATACCTACTAAATTTTCATCTTCAAAATAATCTTGAATTCCTTTATCAGCAGATACTCTAGAATAGTCTACATTATAGTTTTTACAAATTAAACCACTAATTTTAGTACCCTCAGATTCTACTTCATCCATCTGGATTCCATAGTTTCCAATATGAGCATTGGTAGTTAACATAATTTGTCCAAAATAAGAAGGATCAGTAAATATCTCTTGATAACCGGTCATTCCTGTATTAAAACATATTTCTCCAGTTGCAGTACCCACTCTACCTGCAGACTTGCCAAAAAAGACAGTACCGTCTTCTAGAACAAGAATTGCTTCAGCTTTACTTTTATATTTCATCTTCATTGTTTGCAAAAATAAAAAAAAAGGATAAAACGAAAACGTTTTATCCTTTAACTATATATAAAATCTTTAAAGAATTATTTGCCCTCTTCGCTAGCTTTGCCATCTTCATCGTTAGATACATCAGGAGCTGCATTTTCAGCTGCTACATCAGTACTTTCTTCAGATGAAGTTTCAATAACCTGCGCTTCTTCAACTACAGAATCAGTTGCTTTCGCTCCAGATCTTCTAGTAGATTTTTTCTTTGATTTAGGCTTGTCAGCAGTTGCATACGATTCGTTGTAGTCAACTAACTCAATAATACACATTTCTGCATTATCACCAAGACGGTTGTGCGTACGAAGAATTCTAGTATAACCACCATCTCTACTAGCTACTTTAGAAGCTATATTGCCAAAAAGTTCTGTTATAGAATCCTTTTGTCCAAGATGACTAAAAACAAGTCTTCTAGAGTGAGTAGTATCATCTTTTGATTTAGTAATCAAAGGTTCGATATACTTTCTTAAAGCTTTAGCTTTAGCTACTGTTGTTTTAATTCTTTTGTGTTCAATTAAAGAACAAGCCATGTTAGAAAGCATTGCTTTACGATGAGCTGTTTTTCTTCCTAAATGATTGAATTTCTTTCCGTGTCTCATTTTCTATTCCTTATCTAAATTAAATTTGGCCACATCCATACCAAAAGAAAGACCTTTAATTAATACCATTTCTTCTAATTCAGTAAGTGAC
>JABAYQ010000006.1:4303-4722 GCA_018608925.1 Cryomorphaceae bacterium
AAACTAGTTCACCTAACGTTTCAACTTCGGCTGTTTTAAGGCAATTTAATGCTCTAACAGAAAGTTCCATATCAGTTAACTTAGTCTTTAATAATTGACGCATGTGTAATGTATCTTCATCAAATTCATGAGTAGCATCCGATTCTGTTTTCTCGAAAGAAACGTTTTCGTCAGCAAACAACATAAAGTGTTGAATTAAGATCTTAGCTGCTTCAGTTAATGCATCTTTAGGATGAATTGATCCGTCTGTTTGAATCTCAAAAACTAACTTTTCGTAGTCTGTTTTTTGTTCCACACGGAAGTTTTCAACGCTAAATTTTACATTTCTTATTGGAGTAAAGATAGAATCAATAGCAACAGTACCTATTGGAGAAGAAGACTTTTTGTTTTCTTCAGAAGGAACGTAACCTCTACCTTTA
>JABAYQ010000094.1:0-1520 GCA_018608925.1 Cryomorphaceae bacterium
TAGAGATAAAAATGGACTAAAGTCTTGCTCTTCGTGATGAATGGAAAAATAGAAAGGATTATCATTAAAAATTTCTTGTAAATGGATGTTTGTGTCAAGTTCTACACTTAGGTTTCTTATAGATTTTTTAAAGTCAGTTAACTCATCTAGATCTGAAATCTGATTCCAGATATTTGATTGTTCTAGCTTACTCCAGCTTTCTTTCCAATTAGCAGTTTTTATTATAATAGAAGCATTGTTTGGTATAGCTTGAATTGCTTCGAAATTAGATTTCTTAATTTCTAAATATTTTTTGTAACCTAATCCTGCAATTAATAATAGTAGAATTATTGGTAATAAGGCTAATCCGTATTTCTTTATGTTCATTTTATTTAATATTAATTTAGAAAATGAAATAGTTTAAATGTTAATCTTCATTTGAATTGGAAGAAGTTGAAACGATTTTCTATGGTGCTTTGTAATTCCATTTTTAAAAATAGCTTCTCTATGTTTTTTTGTTGGGTACCCTTTATTGCTTACCCATCCATACTCCGGATGCTTCTCGTCTAGTTGTTTCATTAGATCATCTCGATGCGTTTTTGCTAATACTGAAGCAGCTGCTATCGAAAAATACTTTCCATCTCCTTTTACAATACACACATGCTCGGTATCCTTATAAGGATTAAATCGATTTCCATCAATTAAGAGCAATTCTGGTTTCATCTTTAATTGATCTATTGCTCTATGCATCGCAAGAAAAGATGCATTTAAAATATTAATTTCATCAATTTCTTGAGGAGAAACTACTCCTATTCCCCATGAAATAGCAGATTCTAAAATTGCAATCTTTGTAGATTCTCTATCTTTTTCAGATAATTTTTTAGAGTCATTCAACACTTTATGTTTGAAGTTGTCAGGTAATATTACCGCGCTAGCAACTACTGGTCCTGCCAAACAGCCTCTGCCAGCCTCGTCGCAGCCGGCTTCTATTACTCCTAAATGATGATAGGACGATTTGAGCATATTTAACTTTTTATTCTTTCAGAATATGCTCCTGTTTTAGAGTCTAATTTTATTTTGTCTCCGATGTTAATGAATAAAGGAACGTTTACTTCTGCTCCAGTTTCTAGTGTTGCTGGTTTCATTGCGTTAGTAGCAGTATCTCCTTTAACTCCTGGTTCAGTATATGTTATTTCCAAAATAACAGATGGCTTTAGTTCGCAAATAAGAGCTCTTTCTTCTTCAGCGTGAAATAAAATGTTTACACTATCGCCCTCTTTTAGAAATTGTGGAGAATTAATAAGGCTTTTGTCAAGGAAGATTTGCTCGAAATTATCCATATTCATAAAATGATATGAATCTCCTTCAGGGTATAAGAATTGGTAGTTTCTGTTTTCAATTCTAACAATTTCAATTTTAACTCCAGCGTTAAAAGTATTGTCTAATCTTTTTCCATTAGTAAGATTTTTCAGTTTACTTCTTACAAAAGCAGGTCCTTTTCCTGGTTTAACATGTTGAAATTCTATGATTTGCCATAAATC
>JABAYQ010000094.1:1530-4691 GCA_018608925.1 Cryomorphaceae bacterium
CTAAAATCTGATGTTGATGCCATAATATTATTGTTTATATCCTTTCATTAGTCCTCTGCCAGATTGGTTGATGAAATTAATAATTTCATCTCTTTCGTCAGAAACTGGAAATTCTAGTTCTAATTTGTTTAATGCTTGACTTGTGTTTAATTTTGATTGATAGAGGATTCTGTAAATGTCCTGTATTTCAATAATTTTTTTGTGTTCGAAACCTTTTCTTCTTAATCCTATAGAATTTATTCCAACAAAGGAAAGTGGTTCTCTTGCTGCTTTTGTAAATGGTGGGACATCTTTTCTAACTAATGATCCGCCTGATACCATGCAATATTTCCCGACATTAACAAATTGATGAATTGCAGAAAGACCGCCTATTATAGCGCTGTCCCCTATGGTGATATGTCCTCCTAACTGTACACTATTTACTAGTATCACATTGTCGCCAATATTGCAGTCGTGTGCAATATGAACATAAGCCATAATTAAACAGTTTTTGCCAATTTTAGTTGTTCCTGAATAGTTCGTTCCTCGGTTGATTGTAACACATTCTCTAATTACTGTATTCTCTCCGATCTCAACTAAACTGTCTTCTCCTCCAAATTTTAAATCTTGAGGAATTGCAGAAATTACTGCTCCTGGAAAAATCTTGCAGTTTTTTGCAATTCTTGCCCCTTCCATTATAGTTACATTAGAGCCAATCCAACATCCTTCTTCTATCACTACATTTTTTTGAATTGTAACAAAAGAATCTATCTGAACATTTTTAGCAATTTTTGCTTGTTTGCTAATGTCGCTAAGGAGATTTGACATCTATTTTACTTTTTTAATTGTAGCCATTAATTCGGCTTCCATTACTACTTTTCCGCCTACAAACCCTTGGCCAAACATGTGACAAATTCCTCTTCTGATAGGGCTGACTAATTCAGATCTGAAAATTATAGTGTCGCCAGGAATTACTTTTTGTTTGAATTTTGCCTTATCTATTTTCATAAAATAGGTAAGGTAGTTTTCTGGGTCTGGAACAGAACTAAGCAACAAAATGCCACCTGCTTGAGCCATTGCTTCTATTTGCAATACTCCAGGCATAACTGGTGCCCCAGGAAAGTGACCTGTAAAGAAGTCCTCGTTCATGGTTACATTTTTAACCCCAACAACATGAGTATCACTTAATTCTATGATTTTGTCAATCAATAAAAATGGAGGTCTGTGAGGTAGCATGTCCATTATCTCGTGTATGTCCTTTATTGGCGGTATGCTAGGATCATAAAAAGGAGCTTCTTTTTTCATAATTTCATTTAATTTTTCAACAAACGCTATGTTTGCTTTGTGTCCAGGTTTTGTTACTGTTAATTTTCCTTTTATACAAAAGTCAAATAATTTTAAATCACCAATTACATCAAGTAGTTTGTGTCTAGCAGGCTCATTTTCATACTTTAAATCTATGTTGTTGAGTATGCCGTTTTCCTGTATTTCAATATTATCTTTATCAAAGTACTTTGCTAATTTATAAAGTTCTTCTTTATTAATCTCATTTTCTACTAAAACAATAGCATTATTAAGATCACCTCCTTTGATTAAGCCTTGATCTATTAGATGTGTTAGTTCATGCAGAAAGACAAACGTTCTAGCCTCAATACAGTTTTGTTTAAAATCCTGCATGTTTTCAACCTTAGCTGAAGATGTGTTTAACACGCTAGTATTGTAGTCAACTTTCACTTCTACAGAGAAATCATGATGAGGTTCTAATATGTACTCACTATCTGTTTCTTCAAACTTGAAGTGAATTTTCTTTTTGGGACTAAATATTTTTTTACTTGCACTTTGATCATTTATTCCTGCTTCTTCTAGTAAGCGAACAAATGGAGCGCTAGATCCATCTAAAATAGGAATTTCCACATTATCAATCTCGATGATCAAATTATCAATTTCTAAAGCTGAAATAGCTGCTAAAACATGTTCTGTGGTTTGTGCAGAGTAATTGTTGTTTTTTAAATGGGTACTTCTTTGAGTAGAATGAACATTTTCCGAACTTGCTTTTATTGAAACTGCTTCCTGGGAGTCTGTTCTAATAAAAGTAACTCCTGCAAAAGGCGGGGCTGGTTTAAATGTAACGTTAGTTTTTAAGCCACTATGAAGTCCATTGCCTGCGATAGAAACGCTGGTTGATATTGTTCTTTGATTTTGTATCATTTACTATTAAGTAGCTTATCTAGTTTTTTTTGTATCTCATTAATAGAAGCGTAAAGATTGGGAAGTTTTCTAAAGTAGACATAAGATCTTTTGTAATCTCCAATGTTGTAAGCTGGAGAACCTTGAACTATACTGCCTTCAACTTTAATGCTAGAACCTATTCCTGATTGTGCTGCGATTTTAACCCCATCTGCAATTGTTAGATGTCCTACTATTCCAACTTGCCCTCCAATCATGCAGTTTTTTCCAATCTTAGTTGATCCAGCTATTCCTGTTTGTGCTGCAATTACGGTGTTTTCACCAATCTCAACATTATGAGCTATCTGAATTAGATTGTCAAGTTTAACCCCATCATTAATTTTAGTAGAGCCTAATGTTGCTCGGTCAATGGTTGTATTTGCTCCGATTTCTACTTTATTACCGATTACTACGTTGCCAATCTGGGCAACCTTTTGATAATCGTTTTCGTCATTAGGAGCAAAACCAAATCCGTCACTTCCAATAATAGTTCCAGAGTGAATAATGCAATCATGCCCTATAACAGTATTTGCTAATAGATTCACTCCAGGTTCAATGATACAATTGTCGCCAATATTTACATTTTTACCTATAAAGCAGTTTGGGTAAATTTTTACATTTTTTCCGATAGTAGCATTTTCAGAAATGTATGTGTTGGATCCGATATAAATTCCTTCTCCATATGTGGCAGAACTATCGATGTTGCAATTATTTTCAACACCTACTTTTTCTAATTTTACCTCATTGTATAAATCGAGTAGAGTGCTAAAGCCTTGATATGCATTTTCTACACGAATTAATGTCGGATGATTTTTTTGAGTTGGGGTAAAGTCTTTGTCAACCACAACAAGACTTGCCTTTGTTTCATAAAGGAAAGATTCATATTTTAGGTTTGCAAGAAAACTCAAACTCCCTTTAAATCCGTCTTCAATTTTACTCAGCGAAAAAACAGAAAT
>JABAYQ010000008.1 GCA_018608925.1 Cryomorphaceae bacterium
GAACATCTCCTTACACTTATCAATGTTTAAGTAATGGTCAAACAGGAATGTTTTATGATGAATTATGTGCTGGTAATTATGCTGTAAGAGTTACCGACTCTTTAGGTTGTTACCAGACATCGCAGCTTATGGTAGGCGAGAATAGTCCTATATATCCTATTGTTGCTCAGCTAGAAGGAACTTTAGTTGTTGTAGATCCTACAATTGATAACCCTAATTCTGGAACACCTCCTTATAGTTATCAATGGTATAATGCGTCAGGAATTTTAGTTGGAGAAACCTCAGAGGTTATTATTTTAGAAGAGCCCGGAAGGTATTATGTTGAGGTTGCTGATAGTTTTGGTTGTGTAGGAATGTCTGCCGATTATTCTGTTGAAGGAGTTGATGTAAATTCGTTTAGTTCATTCGAATTTAACATTTTCCCTAATCCCGTCTCTGACTTTTTACAATTAAAGTGTTCTAAAAATGAGGTTGTTTTATGGTCGCTTTCTGATAATTTAGGAAGAAATATTTTGAATGGTGAATTTGCCAAATCAGATGAAATTAATGTTCAAAGCTTAAATTCTGGAGTGTATTTTTTAACACTTACAAAAGACGATAATGAAGTAATATTTAAGATTATTAAGGAGTGACTTGTTTTTTAAATTTTCATTACATTCGTAGAATAAAATTATAATCTTTTTATAGATGAAAAAAATAATTAGAATAGCCTTAGTTTTTAGCTTTTTAGTATCAATTGTTAATGCTTACGCTGTACAGACACAGTCTAAGGATCAAACAAGTGTTAGTATAAGTAAAAATGATTTTTTGTTTTTGTCTGACGCTCAAAAAGTAATGGATTTCGTCAACGTCAAGAATCTAAACGATAGGGCATCAGAGCAAATTAAATTAGCTGACCAGTCTTATGCTGATGGAGTTCAGTTTTTGAATCAAGGTAATTCGGTTAAAGCCATAGCTTCTTTCAAAAGTGCCTTCAAAAATTATAAAAGAGCCAAGGTTAATGAGGATGGTTTAAATTATCCTAACCTTCAACTTGCTGTTGCCCACGCTATTAGCGATGTGTCTAGAGATAATAAAAAAGTAATTAGATATTTAGAGCTAGTTACAAAGTCGATTGATAAAGATAAAGACTGGACATACAACATGGCAATTCTTTATTATGTAAATAGAGAGGAAGAAAAAGCTTCAGAGCTTTTAGAGTCTGTTGTTAAGATGGATAAGTTCTTTTTTAAAGCTTATGGTAATTTAGCTGCTGTTTATCAAACTATAGGAGATAACAAGAAGTCTGAAAAGACCTTAATCCGATTAGCTTCCGCTCAAAATGCTTTTGCTGAAAAAGAAAGAAAAAAGAATCTTGCTGCTGCTAAAAACAAAGAAAAAATTAGTGATGGTAAGGGGGGTAAACCTCAATTTGTCGCTGCTCCTCCAAAAGGTATTGATTTAGATAGAGCTAGTTTGTCTGTTAAAGATGATTCGAAAAGTATTCTTAAGAATGAGTCTATCGTTAATTTTGATGATAGAGCTAGAAAGAAATTGCAAGAGGGTCAAGATTTCTTTGATGAAGGAGCTATATTTTTCAATAAAGGAGAATTTGAATTAGCTATCAAATCTTTTAAATCATCTCTTAAGAAATTTAGTCAAGCAAAAGTGTCAGAATATACTTTAAGTAAAGTAACTGCTAACTTAGCTATGTCTTATTTTAGGTCTGAGAGTGAAAGAAATCAAAAAAAGGCGATGCCATTAATAGATGGGTTGTCTAAACAAATATATAGCCAAAGAGACTGGAACTATAATATTGCTGTTATCCAAAATTTTATTGGAAGTAAGGAAAAGTCTATGGCTCTTTTGCAAAAATGTAATGATTTAGATAAATACTTTTTATTATCCTATCAAAATCAAGTTGCTCTTCATAATGAAAGTGGTGATCTTAAAAAGGCTAAGAAAACTTTTAATTTACACGAGAAGTATAAAGATGAACTAACAGAGATTTATAAAGAATACGTTAGCACGGGAGTAATGCAAGATGGTGTTGACCTGTCTTTCTTAGAAGGAGCTATTTTTAGAGTCTTTTTAGGTTCGTTTAGTGAGTATAGCTTACCAATAGATATTTACCTCCACGATGACCTTATAATGGTTCCTTTAGGGGATGATTACTTTAACTTCATCTCTGGTAATTTTAACTCTTATACCATTGCGGAGAATTACCTTAAGAAAATTTCATTGAGAGACGGTTACAGCGAGTCTTTTATCATTGCATTTAAAGACGGAGTCAGAACAGATTTTACTGTTTCTCAATAGAGTTACATTCTTTTATAACATAAGCACAAAAAAAAACCACTTAATTTATTAAGTGGTTTTTTTATATCTGTTAAATAGATTTAAGTTTATTGGCAATCCCATTCTTCAGTCCAAGAGTATTTAAAAAGCCCTCCTATAGTGTCTCCGCTTATTTGTTCGTAAGAGAAAGTAGTGTTGTTATAGTCTTTAAGGTCTTGGCCGCAAAACTCTTGAGTTAAGACTGGTGAGATAGCATTAGCGAATTCAATACTACTAGAATCTGCTAATAATAAATCACTAGCTACAGCACCTATTCCAGAGTAAGTGTAACTATCGGTGGTGTTAATTTGATATACTCCGTTATTATCCAAAACAAAGTATTCAATATTTAGATTTAGAGTAGAAGTGCTTTGGCAGTCTCTACAGTCTTGGCACGATGTAAGTGTTAGTGCTGAAAGTATTAGTGTAATTGCTATTAAATTTTTCATTTTATGTTTTTTAATAATTGTTTATTTAAAATGCGTATCCAAATCTTACTTTGATTCTATATGTTTCTAATCTTGCAAAATCGGTAACACCATTTATAGAACGGAAGAAGCCAGAAGTAAAGCCTAATTGAGATTCCGTTTTAGATTTAATAATAACTGTCTCGCCATTTTGATCAACAATTCCGTAAAATCCGTTAGCTAAATCAGCTTGAATAGGCGTTCCGTTAAATGACCAAACATCGCCATATTTAGCAAATAAATATGCATCTCCAGGATTAAGTTCATCGTTAATATTGTCAGCTTGTTGGTTTATATTCCATTCGTCGTTACCATTATAAACTCTTTCACTTCTTGTTACTAATTGATACTGAGGTCCTATCTGTACGTCAATAGAGAACTTGTCAGCAATTAGCCACTGACGACCTATTGCCAAACCACCAGCTAAAACAGTTTCGTTTTGTGTAAAGGAAACATCTCGCCATCTTAAAAAATCATACCTAGGATCACTAGTGATGTTTCCAGCATTTGGATTAGGATTTACAACGGTGGCTGCTTCTCCGTAATTAGATGCTGTAGCGTCAGTTGTGTTTTCGCCACCTTCCCAAGGTCCTATGTAATTTCCGTAAATTTCAGATCCGTCATTACTTATAAGGTAATTCATTGCCTGATTAACTTCCTGAGAAGTATTATCATCAAAATTCAATTTTGTAGATTGAAATCTAACAAATGGAGCTAAATACCATCCTCTTGGCGGATCTCCAACGCTTCTAGCGTAAGTTTTAAAATAGCTGCGGTATTCACCTTCAAGAGCAATACCAGATACTACGGCGGTTACATTTCTTTCGAATGAATGTAAAGAAGGATCGTCATTGATTCTTATGTCGTCATTGTCTGTGTCTGCAAGACTGTAGTTTGGGTGGTGATTTGTGTTTGTATCCAAAGATCCTGTTAAGCCTGCGCCGTATACATGGCTATGGGTTTTGTTTATGTAAGAAAACGAAATTTGTGCAGAGTTCTTCGTTAAAATATTTGGCCAACTTCCTTGCTTTCTAAGATTTCCAGAACCTTTTATACTATTAACACCTTCGTTAAATGTTCTTTCGTAAGAAATTTCATATTTACCGAATGCAGCATCAAGTCCACTAATTTTAATTACACTTTCTTGAGCTTGAGCAAAGAAGCAAAAGCAGAAAGTTGAAAGAATGAGTAATGATTTTTTCATTTTAAACTTTTTGTTTAATTCTATTATTTATTAATGCCAAATATAACAAATTGCATTTACATTCTAACCTCAGCATCTGCTTTCTGTTTAAAGGCATTTATTAGATTGTCCATAACCTTGTCAATTTGCTTGTCTGTAAGCGTTTTTTCTTGATCTTCTAAAAGAAAACTCAAAGCATATGATTTTTTACCTTTCTCTAATTTATCGCCCTTATAAACATCAAATAATTGTATTTCTTTTAAATACTTTTTTTCTGTTTGTTTAGCAATGTTTTCTAGAGTAGAGAAGGGTAGATTTTCGTCTATTAATAGAGCTAAATCTCTTTTTACTGATGGAAATTTGCTGATAGACTTAAAGCTTGTCTTTGCATTTTTACTAGACCTTAAAATTAAGTCCCAATTTAATTCGCCATAAAAAATTTCTTTTTTAATAGAAAAATGTGAAGTTACTTTCGGATGAATTGATCCAATAGTAGCTATTACATCTCTACCAATTTTATAGCAGAAGCCGTCAATTAATGAAGATATTTCTATGTTTTCTGTTTTGAAATGTTGAATCCCTAGTCGAATTAATACATGCTCTACTTGCTTTTTTATCCAGAAATAATCTTTTTTTGAAGTT
>JABAYQ010000079.1 GCA_018608925.1 Cryomorphaceae bacterium
CCTTCATACTATAACTTTCTAGCGAGCTGTTATCATATATTTCAACTTTAAAAAGGTTGTTTTTAAAATCGTTGTTGGGAGTAAAAGCAGAAGGAATGTAAATCTTTGGGATATTGTAAATACAAATACTATTAGAATAAATTGTGTCTTGCCTGTTTATTGCATTTACATCTTGCTCAAATGCTTTAACGAAGAAGCAAACCTTACCAATATCATTTAGTATCTCTACGCTAGTCTGTGAATTTGGCTGTACATCATAAACAAGATCAAGAGAACCATTAACATCTTTCCATAACTCATGAACTACATCAGAGTTAAGAAATCCGTTATAGTCACCCCACTGCAATTCTATTTCTCTAAAATCGGAATAAACAGACTGCAACCTTAAATTACTAACTATTGAGGTATCACCACTAAAAGGCTTTGTTCTTTTTGTTTTGTTATTACATTGATCAACAGCAAGAGCGCTATAATAATACTCGTTAATATCGGGGTAAATGAAAGGGTCAACAAATAAGTTAGGACTCCTAACAGAGTCTGTTTTACCAATCATTATTGACTCATTACCCAAAAAGTTAGACCTATAGACCTCATAATAGGACACATCCGAACTATCTGAAATAATAGAAATTTCTACACTTTGATCGGGCTTAACGGTTACTTTGTTTAAGTATATGTAAGATGGTGAAATTAAATTAGTAGAGCTAAACTGAGAATTGCTAGAAACGGAAAAACTATCTAAAGCATTATATGCTACAACATAAATAGAATATTGATTGGAATAGTCTACAGCTATAGTAACATCGGTATCGTTAACTCCTAAATTATATTCTTGAAAGTTAGTTTGGCCATTTTTGGTGTTTACAGAACTTACTTGTAACAAATAGCCGTTTAAAGAAAACATATTGTGGTAAGCATTCCAACTTAAACTACACGAATCTTCACATAACTCGTATTCATACTCTAACTTCATTGTTTGATGAAAGTCGCTTCTAAGGCTAGAGTTATCATCTCCATCAAAAGCAGTTACACTAAATGTTTCAATAAGAAATTGGGCATTTGAAGTAGTAGTTTTATAAAACGTATTTTCAATACCATAAATAGTATCCAAAGGAATCCATAGTCCGAAATAATCTCTTTTATAGATGATATACCCTTCTGTTTCTGGTGAACCATTAGCCCAACTAACTTCTACTTGTCCAGTAATGGAGTCTAAAGACATATGTGTAATCACAGGCGGGTCAATTACCTGAGCATTCAACTGACCGAAGACAGCTAATATTAAGATTAAAAAAATGTATGTTGATCTAAACATATTTCACAAAACAAATAATCTAAATATTTATTGTTTAAAGATGAATCTTAACTAATTGATTTTTAGCGTGATTGAATTCTTCAACTAATTCGTTTACAATTTGAGCAGCAGGCTTTATCTCGTCCATTGCAGCAGATACTTGTCCTACTTCTAACTCGCCATCCACTAAATCTCCCATAAACATACCCTTCTTAGCTCTTCCTCTTCCCAACAATTCTTTTAATTCTTCTGTACTATAACCACTGTCATAGGCTTGCATTAATTTATCAAAGAATTCATTTTTCAATAATCGGACAGGAGTAACTTCTTTAAGCGTTAACTGAGTATCTCCTTCTTTAGAATTTAAAATATAATCTTTAAAATTCTGATGAGCAGACGATTCTGGAGTTGCTATAAACTTACTTCCTATTTGTACGGCATCAGCTCCTAAAGACATCGCTGCCAACATAGATTTTCCGCAAGAAATTCCTCCAGCAGCAATTATTGGAATAGATATATTTTTCTTAATGAAAGGGATTAAACACATCGTTGTTGTTTCTTCTCTTCCATTATGTCCTCCAGCTTCAAATCCTTCTGCAACAATTGCGTCTACACCTGCTTCTACCGACTTTAAAGCAAATTTTAGATTACTTACCACGTGAACGACTGTTATTCCGTGCTCCTTTAAATGGGATGTCCATTTCTTAGGATTACCAGCAGAAGTAAACACAATCTTCACTCCCTGTTCAATAATAATCTTTATATGGTCGTCTATTTGAGGATATAAAAGCGGTAAATTTACTGCAAAAGGTTTGTCAGTAGCTTCTTTACATTTCTGTATGTGTTCTCTTAAAACATCAGGATACATAGATCCAGAACCAATAATTCCAAGTCCTCCAGCATTACTAACTGCCGATGCTAATTGCCAACCACTACACCATATCATTCCAGCTTGAATAATTGGATATTTTATAGCAAATAATTGAGTTATTTTATTATTCATTAATTATATTTGTTTCCGAATACGAAAGTAGAAAAATTTATTCATGAAGAGAGACCAAAAAATATTTGATCTAATTGATCAAGAAAGAGAAAGACAAACCCATGGAATTGAACTAATTGCATCGGAAAACTTTGTTAGCGGCCAAGTAATGGAAGCTGCAGGTTCGTGCCTTACCAACAAATATGCCGAAGGATTTCCTAACAGAAGGTACTATGGTGGCTGTGAAGTTGTCGATAAAGTAGAGCAATTGGCTATTGATAGAGCAAAAGAATTATTTGGAGTAGAATATGCAAACGTTCAGCCCCACTCTGGCTCTCAAGCTAATGCTGCCGTATTTTTGGCAATACTAAAGCCAGGACAAAAAATGCTTGGTTTTAACCTGTCGCATGGTGGCCACCTAACACATGGTTCTCCGGTTAACTTTTCTGGTAAAACCTATCAGACTAGTTTCTACTCTGTTAAAGAAGAAGACGGACTGCTTGATTACGATGCTATAGAAAAAACTGCTTTAGAAGAAATGCCACAACTTATTATCTGTGGCGCTTCTGCTTATTCAAGAGATATTGATTACGCTAGGTTTAGAGCAATTGCCGATAAAGTAGGTGCGTTATTGTTAGGTGACATTTCTCACCCATCTGGACTTATTGCTAGCGGACATTTAAACGACCCAGCACCACATTGCCATATTTTAACTACTACTACTCACAAGACCTTAAGAGGACCAAGAGGTGGAATGATAATGATGGGTAAAGATTTCGATAACCCATGGGGTCTTACAACACCTAAAGGAGTAGTAAGAAAGATGTCTTCTATTCTTGACTCTGCAGTATTCCCAGGAACTCAGGGAGGACCTTTAGAACATATTATCGGAGCAAAAGCAATCGCATTTGGGGAAGCTCTAGAACCAGAATTTAAGGTATATACCGAGCAGGTTATGAAAAACGCAGCTGTTATGGCTCAGTGTTTTATAGACAAAGGTTATAAAGTTATTTCTGGAGGAACATCCAATCATTGTATGTTACTAGACCTAAGATCGAAAGGAATAACAGGAAAGCAAGCAGAAAATACTCTTGTCTTGGCCGATATTACCGTTAATAAAAACATGGTGCCATTTGATGATAAATCACCATTTGTTACTTCAGGGATGCGTGTTGGTACTCCAGCAATTACTACCAGAGGAATTAAAGAAGATACTATTCCTCAAATAGTAGACTTAATTGATGAAGTGCTAACCAACATTGACAACGAAGAAACTATTTCTAATGTTAGAAAGAAAGTAAACGAACTAATGGGCAAATATCCCCTATTCGCTTACTAAGCATTCTAAACGATCAGATTAATAAAAAAGGCAAAACTCATTGGGTTTTGCCTTTTTTATTAAATCCTTTCACAATAAACGATATAATATCTTGGAATAAACCTTCTGAGTATAGGTCGAAAGCCAATTTTATTGTCATAAGAAATCCAGGTTTCGCTATCAATAATTTTCCATCCGCTTTGTTTAAGTAAAAAATCGAATTGCTTTTTTTCAAATTCGTGATAATGCTTATCCCAATCTTCAGACCCCCAATAAGCGCTAGCAAACCATAGTTTCATTGGTATAGAAGCAACTAATTTATCCGTCTTCAATTCTCTTAAAATATTAAAAGGAGCCAACATATGTTCGAAAATTTCAAATGCGGTTACCACCTCTGCATCGGTATCTAAATAACTAGAGTAATCTATATCTAAGTTTTCGCCATTAGTATTAGTCACTTTATATCCTTCATCTATTATTTGATTTGACAAAATAGATGGAGTTCCTAAGTCTAATATTTTAGCGTCAGCTTTAATATGTTTTTTTAAAAAAGTAATCGTTCTAGAAAAACGACGATAATAAGATTTATTCATAGTGAAATAAGTGTTAAGCAACAGTTGTTGCAGTTTCATGTTTTAAGTAATTATTGTAAAAGTATAAAAAAAAGCAAGAAATTTGTCCAAATTTAAATACTTTTAAGAATGGAAAATTTCGAAAAACATATTGATACAAACCAAAAAGCTTGGGACACTAAAACCCCAATACATTTAAACTCTAAGTTTTATGACAATGAGGCATTTAAAAAAGGTAAAACATCTTTAAAATCTATTGAACTAGAAGCTATTGGTGATATAAAAGATAAATCGATACTTCATTTACAATGCCATTTCGGACAAGATAGCATGTCTCTAGCCAGAATGGGTGCTAAAGTTACGGCTGTTGATTTCTCTGGAGTTGCTATTTCTGAGGCTAAATCTATTTCTAAGGAAATAAACAC
>JABAYQ010000116.1 GCA_018608925.1 Cryomorphaceae bacterium
GATTTTCAGTCCATTGCTCTACCAACTGAGCTATAGCACCAACTAATTGGGCGACAAATGTATAAAAAAAATTAATCTAAAAAATATTTCTTTGCATTTTCCTTTTGTTAAATTTGTTGAAACACAGTCTTACGTTTTGAAGTTAATAATAGATCAGGGTAATACACACATAAAAATCGCTCTTTTTGAAGCCAATATTTTGCTCAAAAAAGAAGTAGTAGACAGTTGGCTGTCTATTTCCGACTATGTCGAAAAAGCCCATAGCATTGTGTTTTCTAGTGTAAAATCGGACAGTATCCCCGATCAGCTTCGCAATCACCCCAGGTTTTTGCATCTCGACTACAGCACCAAAATACCTATTGTAAATAAAAGTACTACTCCTAAAACTTTAGGCATGGATAGGCTTGCAGCAGTGGTGGCAGCAGGGGCATTATTTCCTGAAAAAAACGTACTAACTATCGATTCTGGTACTTGCATTACCTACGATATACTTACCAAAGATGGCGTTTATTTGGGAGGTTCTATCTCTCCAGGTCTAAATATGCGCTTTAAAAGCTTGCACCAACAAACCTCAAAATTGCCATTAGTAAGCCCTAGCATTGACCATCCTCTTGTTGGTTATAGCACCGAAAGCGCTATTCTATCGGGAGTAATAAATGGTATGATTTGTGAAATAGATGGCATAATTAATCGTTATAAATCCGATTATCCTGATCTACAAATAATATTAACTGGTGGTGATGCTAAATTTTTTGATAAAGAATTAAAAAATAGCATCTTTGCAGCCCCTGATTTGGTTTTGACGGGACTAAATGAATTACTAAATTATAATGAAGCAAATTTTTAAGTTATTATTTCTAATTATTCCATTCTCTGTTATTTCTCAGAATGTGTCTAATTCTCCTTATTCTCGTTTTGGCTTTGGAGAACTTCAGTCTTCGTACTCGGCCATACAATCGGGAATGGGAGAAGTTGGTATTGCTATAAATAGTCCTGTAGGAATAAATACTATAAACCCTGCTTCTTACGCCTTCGTTCACAAACAGCGTTTTACTATGCAAGCTGGCTTATCTCACCAGACCAACCTAATGGAAGCTGGAGGAGTTAGTCAGGTAGTAAATACTTCAAAATTTAATTATTTAAAAATGGGCTTTCCGGTAACCAGATGGTGGGGAAGTAGTTTCGGACTTTTGCCATTTAGCGAAACCGCATATTCTTTCAACGATTCTAATACCGACCCAGACGCAACCTATTCTTTTAATGGTAATGGAGGATTGAGTCGTTTTTACTTTGGAAACGGATTTCGCCCTATCAAAAATTTATCGATAGGAGTAAATGTGAATTATTTATTCGGTTCTATCGAAACAAATAGAGAAGTCTTGTTTTCCGATCCTTCCTACCTAAATACTAAAGCCAACGAAGAGACTATTATTAATGGACTAAGTTATGACTTTGGTCTTATCTATACTCAAGCAGTAAAAGATTGGAGAATTAACCTTGGTCTTACTTACGATAACGGATCTTCTTTAGACGCAGAGCGAAACCTATTTACTCAAACTTTTAGAGTAGTAAACTTTAATCAGGTTTTGGAAGATACCATTCAGTTTATTCAGCTTGAAGAAGGCCAATTGGTTTTACCTACTTCAATAGGTTACGGATTCTCTTTAGTAAACGACAAGTGGTCTATTGCTGCAGAATACAATACTAAAAACTGGAGTGATTTTGAGCTTTTCGGAGCAAATGATAATTTACAAAATAGCTCTAAACTTTCTGTGGGAGCACAATTTATCCCGGAGATTAAAGCAATAAACAAATACCATAAAATAGTTCGATACAGACTTGGTTTTTATAATGCCCAGACCTACCTTAACTTAAACAATCAATCGATCGATCAATACGCCCTTACTTTTGGCTTAGGTTTGCCTTTAAGAAAAAGTGGAGCATTGTTAAATCTTTCGGCTCAAGTAGGTAGACGAGGAACAACAGATTACAATTTAATTCAGGACTCTTTCGTTAACTTTAAAGTAGGTTTTGTCTTGAGCGATATATGGTTTATTAAAAGAAAATTTGATTAATATGAAAAAGATATTTTTAACTTTATTAAGTGTTTATTCCTTTACATTGTTTGGAGCTACTCCTGCTGTTGAGCAAGTAAAAGGCGATAGCCTTGAATGCCTTACCAACCTTTCTGTGTTTACTCAGTTTGTTAAGCAAAAGAATTATGTTGATGCTTACTGGCCATGGAGATGGGCTTTTGTAAACTGCGAAAGTTCTTCTAAGAGTATTTATATAGATGGTGCTAAAATTATCAAATCAAAAATTAAAGAGTTTAAGTCTGAACCAGATATTAAGTCTGCTTACGTAGACACACTTTTCATGATTTATGATATGAGAATGTCTTACTTCGGACAAGAAGGATATGTGAGTGGTTTAAAAGGAAGCGATATGTTAAAGTACCGTTCTAAAACTCAGTTAGACGAGGCTTACCAGCTTCTTAAAACCTCTGTTGAGCTTCAAGTAAATAAGTCGAAAGCAACAGCTTTGTATTACTACTTTAAGTCGGTAACATCTCTTACTAAAAAGGATATCCTTACTAAATCAGATGTGCTAGAAGCATACGCTTCTGTAACCGAATACGTAGAGTATAATTTGGCTAATAACTCCAAGTCTAAAAAGTCTTACGAGCAAGCCTTAGAGAAAATCGAAAAAGAATTTGAGCCTTACGCTACTTGTGAAGACCTTATTGCTTTATTCGATTTAAAATACAGCCAATCACCAGATGATATTAGCTTGTTAAAGCGAATTGTTAATGTGTTGGATAAAAAAGAATGTACCGATGCCGATGTTTATTTCAACTCTGCTTCTGCCGTTCATGCTGCTGAGCCAACTGCTAAGTCTTCTTTTAGCATGGGTAACTTATCGCTAAATAAAGGAAAGTTTAGTGCTTCAGTAGATTTTTACAATCAGGCTATTTCTTTAGCTCAAACCGATGAGGAGAAGTCCAAATATTTATTGGGTTTATCCCAAGCCAACATTAAGCTAGGTAAATTAAGTAGTGCTAGAGATTTGGCTTACCAGTCTTCAAAGCTTAATCCGGATTGGGGAAAGCCTTATCTATTGATTGGCGATATGTACCTAAATTCAGTAAAAACTTGCGGAACAAATGCTTTCGAGCAAGGGATGGTATATTCGGCTGCTATTGATAAATATATCAGAGCCAAAAACATTGACAGTTCTCTAAGCGAATTGTGTAATAAAAAGATCGTTCTTTACTCCAAATATCTTCCTACTAATGATGATGCTTTCTTCTCAGGTGCTAAAGACGGAGATAGCTTTACAATTGGTTGCTGGATGAATGAAACAACTAAAGTTCGTATTAAATAGATTTACCTCCCAAAATATCATTTTTAAAAAGTAAAAGTTGTTTAGCGACCCTGTGTCTCTTTATGCTTTTTTCTTGCTCCAACTCTATGGAGAAAGTTATGGAACTATCCATTCAGAATGAGGAAAATTACCCTGTAGAAACAATCGAAGACTGTGAGATTATATATAGTGATTCTGCTCAAGTAAGAGTCATTCTCAATGCTATGGTGCTTAACAGATTTGTTTCTGAAACTTCGTATCTAGAATTTACAGATGGGGTAAGAGTTCAGTTTTTTAACGCCAAAGGAAAAAAAGAATCGAACCTGGTAGCTGATTATGCTAAACTCAACGAAGAAAGTAATTTAATGATTGCCAAAAACAATGTTAGTGTCAGGAATGTTGATGGAGATGTGTTAGAGTCGGAAGAGCTCATTTGGGATCAAGAAAAAAAAGAAATATATTCGGAAGAGTTTGTGAAAATCACAACCGAACACGAAGTAATTTATGGTAACGGTTTTGTTTCTAATCAGAATTTCACCAAATACATGATCAAGAATATTAAAGGAACTATTTTGGTAGATAACTAATGAGTATTTATTTAATTATAATATTGTCTCTTGCTACTTCTGCATTCTTTTCGGGAATGGAAATTGCATTTATCTCTGCTAATAAATTAAAAATGGAGCTCGATCTAAAGTCCAATTCTCCATTGGTGAAATATTTAGCGAAAGTGTTTCGCTCTCCTTCTCGGTTTATTGCTACTATGCTAGTAGGTAATAATGTAGCATTAGTTATTTATGGTATTTCTATGGCCGAATTTCTTCAGCCAAAGTTCGAATATTATTTAAGTTCTCCATCCTTAATACTTTTATTTCAAACCATATTTTCTACCATTATAATATTGGTAACTGCCGAATTTCTTCCTAAAGCAATATTTAGAATTCATTCTAACCGATTTTTAAAAGGCTTTTCTATTCCTTTAATTCTTTTCTATTTTCTTCTTTATCCTATAGTATCTTTTACACTATTTATTTCCGATCAATTCATGAAAATAGTAGGAGTGAAGCTAGTAGAAGATAGTCCTGTTTTTAAAAAGGTAGATATCGAAGACTATCTTAATAATTACTCCAAAAATAAA
>JABAYQ010000015.1:0-285 GCA_018608925.1 Cryomorphaceae bacterium
TTAGAGGAATTAGTGCAACTGGTTTTGATGGAAGAGGAAACTATAACATGGGAATTAAAGAACAAATTATTTTTCCTGAAATTAATATTGACAAGGTAAATAAGATTACTGGTATGGATATTACTTTCGTTACCTCTGCTAATTCAGACGATGAGGCTAGAAGTTTATTAACAAAATTTGGTTTACCTTTTAAAAAGTAAGTTATGGCAAAAGAATCAATGAAGGCTCGTGAAGTCAAAAGACAAAAAATTGTTGCTAAATATGCTGACAAGCGTGCTGCTTTAA
>JABAYQ010000015.1:295-4372 GCA_018608925.1 Cryomorphaceae bacterium
CTTCACCTGTTCGGTTACACAACAGATGTAAGTTGACTGGTCGTCCAAAAGGTTACATGAGACAATTTGGTGTTTCGAGAGTTACATTTAGAGAAATGGCTAATAATGGCCTTATCCCAGGAGTTAGGAAAGCAAGCTGGTAATTAGAATTAAAGATATATTATGAACACAGATCCAATAGCAGATTATTTAACACGCATTCGTAATGCGGCCAAAGCGGGACATAAAGTTGTTGAAATACCTGCTTCGAATACTAAAAAAGAAATGACTAAAATCCTTATGGAAAAAGGTTACATTCTTAATTACAAATTCGAAGAAGATAACAAGCAAGGTATAATTAAGATTGCATTAAAATATAATGGTTTAGTTCCAGCTTTTAAAACAATCGATCGTATCAGTAAACCAGGTTTACGTAAATATGCTAACAAACAAACAATGCCAAGAGTTTTAAACGGATTAGGTATTGCTATTCTTTCAACTTCTCAAGGAGTTATGACAGATAAAGAAGCAAGAAAACTTAATGTTGGTGGCGAAGTTTTATGTCACGTATATTAATTTATAAATAAATAGAATAGTAATGTCTAGAATAGGTAAAAATCCAGTAGCTGTCCCTCAAGGCGTAGATGTAAATTTAGGTGACAACAATGTTGTTACGATTAAAGGAGCAAAGGGAGAATTAGTAAGTACATTTTCTTCAGAAATGATTATTAAGTTTGAAGATAATAATTTATTAGTTGAACGTCCGTCTGATAGTAAAGAACACAAATCGTTTCACGGTTTAACAAGATCCTTATTGAATAATATGGTGATTGGTGTTACAGAGGGGTTCAAAAAAGAATTAGAATTAGTAGGTGTTGGATATAGAGCTTCCAATACAGGACAAAAATTAGAATTAGCATTAGGGTTTTCTCATAATGTCGTTTTCCAAATTCCTGTTGAAGTTAAAGTTGAAACTGTTTCTGATAAAGGTAAAAATCCTATTATAGTTTTAACGTCTGTTGATAATCAACTTTTAGGAGCTGTTGCTGCTAAAATACGTTCACTTAGAAAACCTGAGCCATACAAAGGTAAAGGGATTAAATTTGTAGGTGAAGAAATAAGAAGAAAAGCTGGTAAAACATCCGCTAGTTAATAAAGAATAATTTTATATTACATAAAATGGCAGTTTCTAAAGAATCAAGAAGAAATAAAATAAGAACCAGAATTAGAGCAACTATCTCTGGTACAACAACTAAGCCAAGATTGGCTGTGTTTAGAAGTAATAAAGATATTTATGTTCAGTTAATTGACGACTTAAATGGAAGTACTTTAGTTGCGGCATCCTCGAAAGAAGTGTCTGGATCAAAAATGGAACAAGCAAATTCTGTTGGTAAGTCAATTGCTGAAAAAGCAATGGCTGCTGGTATTACTGAGATTGTATTTGATAGAGGTGGTTACCTTTATCACGGTAGAATTAAAGCATTAGCAGAAGGAGCAAGAGAATCAGGTTTAAAATTCTAAGTAATAAATATGTCAGATAAAAGAGTAAAAGCAAGCGATATTGAATTAGTTGACAAACTTGTCGGTATTCAACGTGTAACTAAAGTAACAAAAGGTGGTAGAACATTTAGTTTCTCAGCGATTGTTGTTGTAGGTGATGGAAAAGGTATTGTAGGCCATGGTTTAGGTAAATCACAAGAAGTTACAAGTGCTATCAGTAAAGCTATTGATGCGGCTAAGAAAAATTTAGTTAAGATACCTGTTCATAAAGGAACTATTCCTCATGAGCAATCTGCTAAGTTCTCTGGTTCTCAGGTTTTAATCAAGCCTGCTTCTAATGGTACTGGTGTAAAAGCTGGTGGTGCAATGCGTGCTGTATTAGAAAGTGCTGGTGTTACTGATGTATTAGCGAAATCAAAAGGTTCATCTAATCCTCACAACCTTGTTAAAGCTACTATTAAGGCATTGACTGAATTAAGAGATGCTAGAGCAGTTGCCAACCAAAGAGGTGTGAATTTAGAAACAGTATATAACGGATAATATTTATTCCAATGGCTAAAATTAGAATTAAGCAAGTTAGAAGTAAAATTGGTAGACCAGAATCTCAAAAGAGAACTATGGATGCTTTAGGCTTCAGAAAAATGAATCATGTTATAGAACATGAAGCTACTCCTCAGATTTTAGGAATGGTTAAAAAAGTAAAACACCTTCTAGAAGTAGAAGAAATTAAGTAAAAAACATTACACATTTAAACGAATGGATTTAAATAATTTAACACCTGCTGAGGGATCGGTTAAGAAAAGAAAAAGAATTGCTCGTGGAGAGGGTTCTAAAAAAGGTGGTACTTCAACAAGAGGTCACAAAGGAGCTAAGTCTAGATCAGGTTACTCTAGAAAAGTTGGTTTTGAAGGTGGTCAGATGCCACTTCAAAGACGTGTACCTAAGTTTGGTTTTACCAATCCTAACAGAAAAGAATATAGAGGTGTAAACCTTCATACTCTTCAATCTTTGGTTGATAACAAGAAAATCAAGGATACTGTAGATTTCGAAACTTTAATTCAAAATGGATTGGCTCATAAAAACGATATGGTCAAAATATTAGGAAGAGGCGAATTGACTGCTAAATTGAATATTACTATTCATGGTTTTTCTGCTAGTGCTATAGCTTCAATTGAAGCTGCTGGTGGTACTGCCAATACATTGTAATTTATTATGACAAATTTTCTTACTACATTAAAAAATATTTGGAAGATCGAGGAACTAAGGAATCGTATCCTTGTTACTATTGGTTTTATCCTTATATATCGTCTTGGATCATTTGTTGTGTTACCAGGTATTGATATTAACGCTTTAGCTGATCTTCAAAAGCAAACTGATTCAGGTCTATTAGGCTTGTTAAACACGTTTACTGGTGGTGCTTTTGCTAAAGCTTCTATTTTTGCTCTGGGGATAATGCCTTATATCTCTGCATCTATTGTTATTCAGTTGCTTGGTATTGCTGTTCCTTATTTCCAGAAATTACAAAGAGACGGAGAAAGTGGTAGAAGAAAAATTAATAATATTACTAGATACTTGACTATTCTAATTACAGCTGGTCAAGCTCCTGGTTATATTGCTAATTTACCTGCAGGTGCACTTGGCCCTGATTTCTTTTATATTCCATCTATTATATTATTAATTACTGGTACCATGTTTGTGATGTGGTTAGGTGAGAAAATTACAGATAGAGGTATAGGAAACGGTATATCACTTATTATAATGATAGGTATTATTGCCGCTTTACCTAATGCTTTAGGACTTGAATTCAAATCTGCTCTAGCTAACAATGCTGGTGGTTTAGTATTCTTCCTTCTTGAAATAGTTGCTTTATTGTTTGTAATCTTAGTTTGCATCTTGCTTGTTCAAGGTACTCGAAGAATTCCTGTTAACTTTGCTAAAAGGGTAGTAGGTAATAAACAATATGGTGGTGTTAGACAATATATTCCTTTAAAAGTAAATGCTTCTGGTGTTATGCCAATCATTTTTGCTCAAGCAATAATGTTTGTTCCTATCACTCTAGTTGGTTTCTCTAGTTCTGAAGCTATGCAAGGATTTGCTGCAACTTTTACTGATTTTGCCGGATTTTGGTATAACTTTACATTCTTTTTCATGATTGTAATATTTACTTATTTCTACACTGCTATTACGGTTAATCCAAAGCAGATGGCAGATGATATGAAAAAGAATGGTGGTTTTGTTCCCGGTGTTAAGCCTGGAAAAAGAACTGCAGAATTTTTAGATGATGCTATGTCAAAGATTACTTTGCCTGGCTCATTGTTTTTAGCATTAGTAGCTATTCTTCCTGCTTTTGCTATGTTGTTTAATGTTAGTCAAGGGTTTGCTCAATTTTATGGGGGAACATCTTTATTAATTATGGTTGGAGTTGTGTTAGATACACTTCAGCAAATTGAAAGTCACTTATTAATGCGTCATTATGATGGATTAACAAGTACTGGAAGAATAAAAGGAAAGTCGTCAGGAATGATGGCTTAATTCGATTTTTTATGATTTTTATAAAAACTGAAGAAGAAGTCGAATTAATAAGAAAAAGTTCTTTAC
>JABAYQ010000086.1 GCA_018608925.1 Cryomorphaceae bacterium
ATCTACTGCTTCTCAAATCAGTGGAAAAATAAATAATTACAATCCCGAAAATGAATAGATTATTACTCCCATTAGCATTTTTATTTGCTTTTTGTGGCACCACAAAAAAAGTAGAAGAACCCATTAACATTGCTCCTGCCTGGGTGCAAAACTACCCTGTAATTGAAGGATATTATGTTGGCATAGGAATTGCCGACAAAAGCACGCATCCTGAAGAATTTATTCAGCTTGCTCAACAAAATGCATTACAAAACCTAAGCACACAGATAAAAGTAAATATTGCTACCGAATCTGTTTTTCTACAAATGGAAAGAGAGTACGGATTTGAAGAGGAGTTTAAATCTAACATAAAGGTTAAAGCAGACGAATATATCGAAGGATACGAAATGGCCGGAACTTTTACTCAAAAAAACGAGTACTGGGTCTATTACCGTTTAAACATTGAAAAGCACAATGAGATTCAGGAAGCTAGAAAATTTGAAGCTATGGAGTTATCTAAAAGCTATTTAAACGAGGCTAATGATTCTTATAATAAACCACAAGAAAGATATATCAATTTCGTTAGTGCTCTAAGCATATTGAAACCTTATTTAAGCGATCCCCTATATACCGAATACGATAGAAAAAATGTCTTTTTAGGAAACGAAATCATCTCTAGTTTCCGATCTTTTGTTGACGATTTTAGAATGAAATACGTAGGTAAAAAAATTAAGGTAATGATTGGCGATGAAGTTGGGGACATAAAAATCCAAGTTAACCATAACCAACAGCCTTTAAAAAATGTTAAGCTTAATATAAGCTCCTCTATTATGCAAGTAGAAAAGTTTAGCGAAACAACTGATGAAAACGGAATTTTCACAGTAATAGTTCCTAAAATAACTTCTGCAGAAGCTATTCAGAAAATGTTTGTCAGTATTAATTTTGAAGACTGGATTAACGAATCTACTAGTGATGAATTTATTAAGAAATTAATAGAGAGCATACAAACCCATCAAATTAACATACCGGCATACGTTTACACCCCTAACATCTATGTGGTGTCTCAAGAGAAGCATTTCAATAAAGAAAAAGTAAGTACGGAATTAAAATTTGCAGCAGAATCTGCATTAAACAAATTAGGCTTCACTGCAGTGAGTAACAAAAAAGATGCTGATCTATTTATGAGCATCTTCTCAAATACAGAAAAGGGCCAAATAATAAATGGTCAAAAAATGTTTACTGCATACCTTAATCTTACCATTCAAGTTAAAGACAATAACGATTTGATTGTTTTTAGCGATCAGCTTAATAAAATTAAAGGTATCCAATTAGATATAGAATCAGCTAATTCGGACGCTTACAAAGGCGCTAAAGAAGAAATTGAGAATACTGTTATTCCAAACTTTGTTAATTCGTTTGTAAAATAAAAAAGACCCTTAAAAGGGTCTTTTTTATTAAGTATTTTGATAAATATTAGTTATTTAAATTAGCCATTTCAGCTTCAAAAATATCTTTAAATTTCTGATAGTTATAATCAGCCTTTATCTTTTCATCCTTAGAAAGTCTTTCGTTGTACTTCATTGCCAATTTATCAGCAGAAAGTTCTAATGCTAAATATGCTTTGAATTTACCTTCACTAGTTTTAGTGAATTTTTCACAAATCTTAATTGCTCCAGACAATTCTTGGTTAACTACAGTACGAGCCATTTCATTGAAAGTCTCTGTAACTTCTTCTTTATTGTTAAACTCAGTAGAGTTAACATAATTATCGCCAACAATTTTCATTGTAGAACTAATTGTTTTAGCTAATTCCGATTGAGCATTTGATCGTGCTTTTTTCTTAGCTGTCATTTGATCTAAACTTTCACCAATTCCACTAGAACGGAATGTTTTCTTATCAGAAAAGAATTCTGATCCAGAACAATACTGTTCAATTAAAACTTCTCCTTGATCTTTTGGAGACAAACCAACTTCTTCTTTACTTTTACATGAGAAAATCATTAAAGTGGAAAGAAACATTACTAAATACAAATTCGATGTTTTCATTTTTTTTATCCTTTTAAATTGAGCGATAAAATTAAACTTTTTTTTATCATATTTGTACAATAACCTTTAATCACAACCAAAGATGAGATTTTTAACTATTTTTATTGTCCTTTTAGCTCTAAACTTAAGCTCTACAGCACAAACACCTGAACTAAGTTTTGAGAGTTTTCAAACTGGCTTTTCTAGTCCTACCACTATTACACATGCTGGCGACGACAGAATTTTTGTATTGGAACAAGATGGACTTGTGAAAATTATTGAAAATGGAGATGTTTCTACTTTTATGAATATTAAATCTATAGTATCCTCTCCTGCTGATGATATAGATACTTATGCTGATGAACTAGGATTATTAGGTTTAGCATTTGACCCAGATTTTGAAAACAATGGTTATTTCTACTTAAACTATACAAACAACGATCTTAATACTATAGTATCAAGATTTAGTGTAAACCCAGACGATTCCGACCAAGGAGATGATAACTCGGAAGAAGTGATAATCGAAATAGAACAACCTTACTCTAACCACAACGGAGGATGTATTGCATTCGGACCTGACGGCTATCTATACATTGGTATGGGTGATGGTGGAAACGGTGGTGACCCTCAAGGATTCGGACAAAATATGACTTCTTTACTTGGAAAAGTTTTAAGACTAGACGTAAGCACTCTTCCTTATAGCGTGCCAAGTACTAATCCTTTTGTAGGTAATGATGATTACTCTCCAGAAATTTGGGCAAGCGGACTAAGAAACCCTTGGAGATTTTCATTCGACACTGAAACTGGTGACTTGTGGATTGCCGATGTAGGACAAAATGCTTGGGAAGAAGTCGATTTCCAAAGTGCAAATAGCCAAGGCGGTGAAAACTATGGCTGGAATTGCTTTGAAGGTTTTGAACCTTTCCAAGATAATGTATGTACTGACGAAGTCACTGAGCCTGTTCATACTTATGAAAACAATGGTTACCCTAACGACTGCTCTATTACCGGAGGATTTGTTTATAGAGGAACTAACTACCCTAACTTTAATGGCCATTATATTTTTGGTGACTATTGTACTGGCAAAATATTTACTCTATCGGACCAAGGCAATGCTAGCTTTGATCTTAGTACTCAAGAAAATACGGACATATTTATTTCTTGTTTCGGAGAAGACAGCAACGGAGAACTATATTTAGCAGACAGAAATACTGGAGAAATTTTCTCTGTTGTAGACAACTCTGTTACCCAAACAGCTTCTTACAGCGGACCAGAATCTGTTGATTACGATTCGGCAAGCAACAGGTATTTTATTTCTAACTCTAGTAACGGACAAATTTTAGAAATGGACTGCCAAGGAAACTTATCAGTATTTGTTTCCGATATCGACGGAGGTCCACATGGACTAGAAGTTGTAGGAAATCAGCTTTTTGCTTGTAGTGGTTCAAGATTAAAAGCTTACAATCTATCTTCAGGAAGTGAAACAATAGATATTGGTATTGGTGCAGGCTTTGCTAACGGAATTACACATAATGGAAATGATGTATACATTACAGATTTTAATGATAAAAAGATTCATCATTATGATATTGATGATGACACCTGGAGTATACTTATTGATAATCTAATGTTTACACCAAATGGTATTTTTTACGATGATATCGAAAACAGAATGTTAGTATTAAGCTTTCAGGAAAACGCTTCTATTTACGAGCTTAACATGGGTGACACAACTATTAATATTATTAAAGAAACGAACCTAGGATACCTAGATGGAATTGCGATGGACAACAACGGAGATTTTTATGTTTCTGCTTGGAGTAATAATGCTATCCACAAATTTAATAGCGACTTTAGCGGAAACCCTACTAACGTATTGAGTGCAATGAATCAACCTGCTGATATTTATTTCAACAGGGATCTAAACGTTTTAGCTGTACCAAACTCCGGAAATAACACGGTAGTTTTTGAAGGCTTTAGTACAAACACAAGCTACAATTGTGTCGACGATCAATGTCAGGAACTTAATGATCAATCTGGGCAATTTAATACTATGGAATGTTGCCAAGAATACTGCCAAGCAACATCTAGCATTGAAGAAAACGCAATACATCAAAATGTTTTCCCTAATCCGGTTCTTAGTGGCGCAGATTTATTTTTCCATACTATTGCTCAAGAAATAGAGTTATATGACCTAAAAGGAAGGCTTTTAATGGATATTAAAAATAATAATCAATCGTCTATTAATTTACCTAACTTACAGAGTGGAATTTATATATTAAATTACGACAACAATACCACCAAACTAATTGTAGAATAGACAAATGTCCAACATCCCTT
>JABAYQ010000154.1 GCA_018608925.1 Cryomorphaceae bacterium
CGAAAAATAATCCAATCATGATAAACAATCCTGCTAGAACTAATTGCGATTGAAACGCTAAGAAAATAGCAAGCATTCCGCAACTTAAATTGGATAGAGTAAAGATATTAGGAATATGTTTTTGAATTCTCAAGAAATACGGATATTTGTTATGCAATAATACAAATAGATGTTTAAAAAATCATTACTAAGTCTTTTTTCAGCTTTTTTACTTTTAGTATCATGGCCTCCTAACGGTTTTCCTTTGCTTTCGTTGATCGCATTTGTCCCATTATTTTATCTTTTCTCAACCTTAAAAACTAAAAAAGAGATATATTTTTATTCTTTTTTATCTTTTCTAGTTTGGAATATTGCAACCACATTTTGGATTATGCACGCCTCCATGTTTGGAATGGTTATGGCCGTTTTAGTAAACACTCTTTTAATGTCATTTGTGTTTTTAATGGCATTTATAGTTAAGTCAAGATTTGATTTGAAAAGAGGTTGGTGGGCAATGCTATGTTTTTGGTTGTGCTTTGAATATATTCACCTTAATTGGGACTTGTCTTGGCCTTGGCTTACATTGGGAAATAGTTTTTCCTCTTACCCGATGCTTATTCAATGGTATGAATATACTGGAGTATTGGGAGCATGTGGATTTTGATAGCCAATCTATTTATAGTTCAAGCTATAAGTCATAAGAAGTATATATACTCTTCAATGTTTGTTGTCTTTGTTCCGATTGCCATTTCTTTTTTAATAAGTGCAAATTTTGAAACAAGTCATACCCAGAAATTTGTTGTGGTACAGCCTAATATTGACCCTTATATAGAGAAGTTTAATGGTCTTAGCGCAGATCAGCAACTTGATCAGTTTATAGATTGCGCTTTGTTCGAAATTGATAGTACTACTAATTATCTTGTTGGTCCGGAAACTGCTCTAATAGAAGGCATTTGGGAGTCTAAAATAGAAAACGCTACCTCTATTATAAAGTTGAAGAATTTGATTAATCAGTTTCCAGATTTACAAATTTTGGTGGGGGCAACCACTTATAAAAAATACGATTCTAAATTAACTAATACTGCTCGATCTTTCTCTAACTCCAATTTATTTTATGATGTTTTTAACTCTGCACTTTATATTAATAAAAGCGGGGTGGAGGTTTACCACAAATCCAAATTAGTTCAGGGTGTTGAGTTTATGCCCTTTGCTAAAGTCTTAGGAAAATTAAAGTTTCTTTCAATAGATTTAGGCGGTATTTCAGGAAGTTTAGGTACTCAAGAATACAGATCTGTTTTTACTAAGGATAGTACCAGACTTGCCCCAATTGTATGCTACGAGTCTATATACGGAGAGTATGTTTCTGAGTTTGTTAGAAACGGAGCAAACATTCTTGCCATAATTACTAATGACGGATGGTGGAAAGATACACCAGGATACTTACAACATCTTGATTATGCTAGATTGAGAGCAGTCGAAACAAGAAGGTCTATTGTTAGAAGCGCAAACACAGGAGTTTCGGCTTTTATTGATCCTTTAGGAAATCTAACTGATCAAACTAAATGGAACGAACAAACAGTAATTTCTCGTGAAATGGCTGTTGTTACGGGCAATACGTTTTACGTACAGTACGGAGATTATATTGGTCGTTTAGCGTCTTTCTTGTCAGCTTTCTTTATTTGTTTTCTAATTGCAAACAAAAGAAAGAAGTAATGAACCGCTCCAACGTTACCTACCATATTGCTGATGTCGATTCTTTCAAAGATAAGTTGATGGTGTGGTGCTCCCAGTTTCAATATTACTCTGTTCTTAAAGGAGAAACAGATGCTTCTTTAGGCTTGTATTTAGATAAAAATATGCTTGTCGGAGCAGACTCTATTTCTACTATTACTTGCACCAATAATTCTCTAGAGCGTCTAAAAGAGTATTACGATGAAAAAAGAGACTGGCTTTTTGGTGCTTTTTCCTACGATCTAAAAAATGAAATTGAAGAGTTAGAGTCGAATAACAAGGATGAACATCAATTTCCTAATTTAGTTTTCTTTCAGCCAAAATGGATATTTGAAATTATTAGTAATGATGTTGTTTTTCATTTCCCATCTGATTTAGATCGATCAGAAATGAGATTGGTTTTTAAAGAAATTATGATGACTAATTTAAAAGAGCCATCTAAAAAGCATGTTACCGAATTAAAACAAAGAATAAGTAAAGAACAATATTTACAACAATTTGATAAAATCATCCATCATATCGAGAGAGGTGATATTTACGAAATGAATTATTGTTTTGAGTTCTATGCTCACAATGTAGAGCTAAGTACTTACTCGCTTTTTAAAGATTTAGATGCCATTTCAAATCCTCCTTTTTCTGCATATTTCAGAGCTGAAGATCACCATTTAATTTGTGCTAGTCCTGAGAGATATTTAAAGAAAAATGGCCGTAAAATTATTTCGCAACCAATAAAAGGAACTAAAAAAAGAGGGGAAACTAAAGAACAAGATGTTGCTTTAAAAAACGAATTGTTTAATTGCTCCAAAGAAAGGAGTGAAAACGTAATGATTGTCGATTTAGTAAGAAACGATTTGTCAAAGTCAGCAACCAAAGCAAGCGTACAAGTAGAAGAATTATACGGAGCTTATTCTTTCACTCAAGTCCACCATTTGATTTCAACAGTTACTTCTCAGATTAAAAATGACACTCATTGGGTTGATATTATAAAAGACACCTTTCCTATGGGAAGTATGACTGGAGCCCCTAAGATAATGGCTATGAAACTAATCGAAAAATTTGAAGCTACAAAAAGAGGACTTTATTCTGGTTCTGTTGGCTATGTTACTCCAGATGGCGACTTTGATTTTAATGTTGTAATTAGGAGTATTATCTACAATGAGAGCAAAAATTTTGCTTCTTTTATGGTTGGGGGAGCGATTACTTCAAAATCGGAAGCTGAAAAAGAATATGCCGAATGTTTGTTAAAAGCTAATGCAATGTTAAAAGTGTTAGATGCTGAGTAGACTGCAAAAATTCATACAAAAACACAAGTTGGTTGGCTCTAACGAAAGGCTACTCTTAGCCGTTAGTGGTGGAAAAGATAGCGTTGCAATGGCTCTCCTTTTCTCAAGTTTAAAATATGATTTTGCTATTGCTCATTGTAATTTTAAACTGAGAGGAGAGGAAAGTGACCAAGACGAAATTTTTGTAAAAGAGTTAGCGCATAACCTAAATGTTCCTTTTTACAGTTCAAATTTTGATACTAGAAAGTACACAACTGAATTTAAGGTTTCTATTCAAATGGGAGCTAGAGACTTAAGATATCAATGGTTTGATCAGCTGATGCAAGAAAACAATTTTGATAAAATTGTTACTGCTCACCATCAAGATGATTCAATAGAAACGCTATTAATTAAAAAAAGCAGGAAAGCTAGTTTAGAGGGCTTGCGTGGAATTCTGCCCATTAACGGCAATATTATTAGGCCTTTATTATGTTTCTCATCTAAAGAAATTATTGATTTTTTAAAAGAAAATAATTATAGTTTTAGAGAAGACTCTTCAAATACTTCTCTAAACTATCAGCGTAATTATATCAGAAATGTATCTCTTGTGGATTTGGAACAAAAAGACAGTACTATTCGCCAGAAGCTAGCTCAAGAAATAGTATCTAATCAAGAGAAATTCGAATTACTTAAGACAGAGGCAAACAATATAATTAAGGGTTCTTTCTATTCGATTCCTTTTGGATATCGTTTAGAAACTAGCTGGATTAAAGGACAGGAAAATCATCAAGAAATTATTTATCAAATTTTAAAAGATTTCGGGCCATTTAACTGGAAAGATATTTTTAGTTTATTAAAAGCAGAAAACGGAAAATTGGTATCAAACCATATTTATAGAGTAGTAAAAGAAAGAAAGGGATTAGAAATTTCTAAGATTAAAGATCTTAATTTCAATTCGTTTAAGGTGGGTGTTGAAGATTCTGAATTGGCTCATATTGGTTTAAAGTTTGAAAAAGCAGCTATACAAGATTGTATTTTTAAAGATGACGAACATCTTTTAGATTACTCTAAACTATCATTTCCACTAGAGATAAGGAAGTGGAAAAAGGGGGATGTTTTCCAGCCATTTGGTATGAAGGGAACCAAAAAAGTAAGCGATTTTTTAATTGATTTAAAATGTTCTACATTACAAAAAGAAAACACTTGGTTGCTTTGTCGAGAAAATAAAGTTCTTGCAATAATTGGGCATAGAATTGATGAGCATTATAAAATAGACAAAAAGACTAAATTTGCATATAAAATTTTAATTAACGAAAAGTATTGGTCTAATGGATAAGTCTACATTATTTGAAGAACTGCAGTATTTAGGAT
>JABAYQ010000160.1 GCA_018608925.1 Cryomorphaceae bacterium
GTTAGATGGAGTGTTTGCTATGACTACTTTTTTAAATCTGATAGCTTCAGAGCCTGACATCTCCAGAATTCCTATCATGATAGACAGTTCTAAATGGGAGATTATTGAAGCAGGCTTGCAAGTCGTACAAGGTAAATCGGTAGTTAATTCTATTAGTCTAAAGGAAGGTGAGCAGGAGTTTATTCGCCAAGCAACTTTAGTAAAACGATATGGTGCAGCTGTAATTGTTATGGCTTTTGATGAAAATGGTCAAGCAGATAATTTTCAAAGAAGGATAGAAATTTGTCAAAGATCGTACACGATTTTAGTAGATGTTGTAGGTTTCCCTTCTCAAGATATTATTTTCGATCCAAATATTTTTCCTGTGGCAACTGGTATGGAAGAACATCGTAAAAATGCATTGGATTTCTTTAAAGCTAGCCAGTGGATACGTGAAAACTTAACAAACGCTAATGTTTCTGGGGGTGTTAGTAATGTCTCTTTTTCTTTTCGAGGAAATAATACAGTAAGAGAAGCTATGCATGCATCATTTCTATATCACGCTATTCAGCATGGTATGAATATGGGTATTGTGAACCCTACTATGTTAGAGATCTATGATAAAATCCCAAAAGATTTATTAGAAGCTGTTGAAGATGTTTTGTTAGACAGAAAGGATGATGCTACTGAGCGTTTACTTGAAATAGCAGAACATGTAAAATGCAACAAAAAAGAAGGAGATACCAAAGTTTTAGAGTGGCGAAATTATCCGCTTCAAGAAAGAATCACACATAGCTTAGTGAAAGGCATTGATGCATTTATTATCGAAGATGTAGAGCAAGCCAGACTTCTATCGGCAAAGCCAATAGAAGTTATAGAACAAAACTTAATGATTGGAATGAATGTAGTAGGAGATTTGTTTGGAAGTGGAAAGATGTTTTTGCCTCAAGTGGTGAAATCTGCTCGAGTGATGAAAAAAGCAGTAGCCTATCTCCAGCCTTTTATTGAATTGGAAAAAGATGGTAAAATTGAGTTTGCTGGCAAGATATTAATGGCAACAGTAAAAGGAGATGTCCACGATATTGGTAAAAATATTGTGAGCGTAGTATTAGGTTGCAATAATTATGAGATTATTGATTTGGGTGTAATGGTTTCTCCAGAGAAAATAATTGAAACTGCTAAGATTCATAAAGTAGATATCATTGGTTTAAGCGGATTAATCACTCCTTCTTTAGATGAAATGGTGTATTTGTCGAAAGAGATGGAGAAAAATAATTTTTCTATCCCATTGTTGATTGGAGGTGCAACTACTTCTAAAGCCCATACTTCTGTGAAAATATCGCCTCATTATTCTAATACAGTAGTTCATGTAAACGATGCTTCTAGGGCGGTTACTGTTGTAGGAGATTTGCTAAACGAAAATAACGCCATTTACAAGAAAGGAATAAGAGAAGAATATGATACTTTTAGAGAGAGGTTTTTGAAAAATGGCAGACAAAAAAAATACATTTCAATTGAAGAAGCTAGAAAGCAAAAGTTTCAAATAGATTGGAAAACTGCAACTATTAAGAAGCCAAATCATTTAGGAATTGAAGTTTTAGAAAATTTTGACATTACTCTGCTTGAAGAATTTATTGATTGGAGTCCGTTTTTTAGAAGTTGGGATTTTCATGGAAAATATCCGGCAATTTTAAGAGATGAAATTATTGGTGAACAAGTGTCAGAGTTATTTGCTGATGCTCAAGAATTGTTGAAAGAAGTGTTCGATAAAAAATTATTAAAAGCCAAGGCAGTATTCGGATTATTTCCAGCAAATACTATAAATGATGATGATATTGAAATAGTTGATCCTAATACACAAGATAAAATTTCCTTTTTAACTCTTCGTCAGCAATTAAAGAAAAAAGATGGTGTGCCTAATATGGCCTTGTCCGATTTTATTGCTCCAAAAGAAAGTGGCCTTCAGGACTATATGGGTGCTTTTTGTGTTTCTGCCGGATTTGGAACCAAAGAACTTGCTGAGGCTTTTGAAGCTGATAATGACGATTATAATTCTATTATGATAAAAGCGCTTGCTGATCGATTAGCAGAAGCTTTTGCAGAATATTTACATAAAAAGGTAAGGACAGATTCTTGGGGTTATGCCAATTTGGAAAATCTAAGTAATCAAGCATTGATAGAAGAGGGTTATAAAGGAATACGTCCTGCACCTGGTTATCCTGCTTGTCCAGATCACTTAGAAAAGAAAACTATTTGGAATTTATTGAATGTAGAGGAGTCAATAGGAGTACGGTTAACCGAAAGTTTAGCTATGTGGCCAGCTGCAAGCGTTAGTGGTTATTATTTTGGAAACGAACAAGCTAAATACTTTGGATTAGGAAAAATTATAGATGATCAGCTTGAAGATTATGCAAAAAGAAGAGGCATTTCTAAAAAAGAAGCAAACAAATGGCTGCACCCTAATATGGCAGAATAGACCTCATTATTAATTACCTAACAAAATCATCAAACCTTAGTATGCTAAAGAGTAAATAGTGAAAAACTGAAAAAAATAATAAACATGAAAGTCACAGATCATATTAAACAAGCAAAGGGAAAAACTTTATTTTCATTTGAAATTGTTCCGCCAAAAAAAGGAAAAAGCATTCAAGAATTGTATGATAATATAGACCCTTTAATGGAATTTAATCCTCCATTTATAGATGTAACTACTTCAAGAGAAGAATTTATATACGTTAAAAAACAAGAATTATTAGAAAGAAAGATTACCAGAATGCGGCCAGGAACCCTAGGAATTTGTGCTGCTTTAAAACACAAATATAACGTTGATCTTGTCCCTCATGTTTTGTGTGGTGGTTTCACTAAGGAAGAAACAGAGTATCTGTTAGTAGACTGCCAATATTTAGGAATTGATAATGTTATGGCTCTGCGTGGAGATACTATGAGCCATCAGAAAAGGTTTGAACCAACTAATGGAGGTCATACTTATGCTACAAATCTTGTTTCACAAATTAAAGATTTGAATTCGGGAAAATATTTACATGATGTTGTAGAGGTAGATGCTTGTTCTGATTTTTGCATTGGCGTTGCAGGATATCCGGAAAAACATTTAGAAGCTCCTTCATTACAAACTGATTTAAAAAGATTGAAAGAAAAGGTGGATGCTGGAGCTGATTATGTGGTTACTCAAATGTTTTTTCAAAACAAAAAATATTTTGATTTTGTTGATGCAGCAAGAGCATGTGGCATTAACGTACCTATTATTCCAGGAATCAAACCCATTGCTGTGGATAGACATTTACAATTATTGCCTCAATTTTTTAAAATCGATTTGCCTGAAGAATTAATATCTGCAGTAGAAAGTTGTAAGGATAACAAACAAGTAAGACAAGTAGGTGTGGAGTGGGCTATTCATCAATCTAAAGAGTTACTAAGCGCTGGTGTTCCTTTTCTCCATTATTATTCTATGGGTAAGTCTTCGAATATTAAAAAAATTGCTAGTGAAATATTTTAGTTTTACTAAAAAGGAAAACCAAGGGATAGTTGCAAAAAAAACGCTTCTAAATATTTATTTTTTTCAAAAACTCTTCCAATATATTCATTGTTTGTTTCTACCACTTTTATTCTTGGGCCTAAGCTAACTTTAAAATCAACTATTTTATTAATATGGCTCCTAACTCCTATTTGAGGAATGATGTAAATAAGATTAGTGTTTTCTTCGATTCTTACTTCGAGATTTTCTTTGTTAAAGTGAGTGTAATCTTTACTGAAAACAAATTGTGGCGTTGCGTTTACCCCTATAAATACGTAGCTTAGTTTTTCGCCATATAAGTAATTGATGTCAATAGGGAATCCTATGTTTGGGGGTACAATAAAACCAGTTCTTTTGTACATACTATTCAAGCCGATAGAGTAGCCCAGTGCTGATTTATCTCCAAGCATTAAAAGCCTATTGTATTTTAAACTTAAATTATTAGCTAAGAAATTAAATTCTACGAAAACAGCATTTTTATTCTTTCTCGGTTGAGAAAAGCTAGTAAAAGAAAACAAACTAAAGCATAGCAAGCAACATATAAAACTTAGTTTTTTCATAGACTTAAATTAATTTATATCTAAATGCTTTAAGAGGATTTAGACAAATTTCATACAGACTACAATATAAGCTTAATTTTTTAAAAAAGATCTTTTAAAATCTTCTGATCTACTATGTTTGGTAAAGTAACTTTTAGCTCCGGAGTTCTTTCCATTTCTTTTTTTATAGCAAAAATGGCTTCTTCGTTTCTTGCCC
>JABAYQ010000143.1 GCA_018608925.1 Cryomorphaceae bacterium
TCCGATTCCGTAAGCAAGCATAAGTGATGGGGCTGCAGCGTCACATAAGTATTTGTAATTGATGTTATATTTTCTAGCATACCAAATTACTGCAGCTGCACCACAGATTAGTCCTCCGTAAAAAGTTAGTCCGCTAAAGCCTAAGAGTTGACCAATAGGATCGGCTATAAAATCATCTATATTTTCTAAGTTGTGAAATATTTTAGCTCCAATTATTCCTGCAACCGCTGCAATTACGGTTATGTTTCCAACTAATTCGAAAGGGCGAATGGTTTCTTTTACAAGTTTTGGTTTTTCTAACTCTTGCTTTTTAGATTCTTTGTGTTTTAAATAAATATTTACAATTAGACCAATAAAACCACCAAGCAATTCTCCTTTTAAAGAAAGTATAACTCCTTGAGGATCATTAACAAGCTGGCTATAGTCGTTAATTATGTAGAGTAGTTTGAATCCTATCAGAAAGCCAACCAATCCAGCCATTATAAAAGTGAAATTATCAAATCGTTTACCAACTAATTTATCTTTAGTAAATGCTTTAATAAGGCCTTCCTTTTCTTTTCTTAATAACTCAAGCTTTAATGTCCAGCTACTAATTATAAATGCTAGAGCAACAAAAAAACCAAATGTTTGAATTGGAAGTGGGAGATTAATTCCAAAAAAATCTTGTAAAAAAAAGCTGATGTTAGGATACATAATTTATTATTAAACAGGCTCGAAAATGAAAACTCCATTTTCGTCCATTTTATTAATTTTTGTTTGTAAAATTTGATTGCTATGTTCTTCTTTAAAAGCTGTTTTAACTCTTAAATAATTTTCAGTGAAACCGAACATATAACCATCTTTATTTTCGTGTTCAAACAGAACGGATCTTGTTGTTCCGATCTGATTTTCATAAAATTGTCTTTTCTTTTTAGCGGATAAAACCCTTAGCATTTTACTACGTTTACTTCTAGTAGCCTTATCAACTACATCTTCCATTATTGCAGCTTCGGTATTGTCTCTTTCGGAATATGAAAACACATGTAAATAAGAAACGTCTAATTCATTTAGAAAGTGATAGGTTTCTAAGAATTTCTCGTCAGTTTCACCAGGGAATCCTACTATTACATCTGCACCAATGCAGCAATGTGGCATTGATTCTTTTATGCTATTTACTCTGTTAACATATAGGTCTGATAGATAACGTCTTTTCATTCTTTTTAATACATCATCGCAGCCAGATTGCAATGGTATGTGGAAGTGAGGCACGAAAGATTTAGATTGGGCTACGTATTTAATAGTTTCGTCCTTAAGTAAGTTTGGTTCAATGGAAGAAATTCTAACTCTACTAATATCTGTTATTTTGTCTAGTTCTTTAACAAGTTCTAGGAAAGTGTGTTCATGGTTTTTGTTTCCTTCTTCGCCTTTGCCGTAGTCACCTATATTTACTCCTGTCAACACGATTTCTTTAATTCCCTTTTCCGAAATTTCTTTAGCGTTTTTAATAACGTTTTCTAACTTATCACTTCTGCTTATTCCTCTTGCAAGAGGAATAGTGCAATAGGTACATTTATAATCACAACCGTCTTGTACTTTTAGAAAAGCACGAGTTCTGTCTCCGAAAGAGTAGGCATCGCTAAAAAAGTTGGCATCATCAATTTCACAAGAATGAATTTGTGTTGTTTCTTTTTTGCTTAAATCGTTTAGGTAGGTATTGAGTTTAAACTTTTCGGTAGCTCCCAATACTAAATCAACTCCATCAATTTGAGCAATTTCTTCTGGTTTCAGTTGAGCGTAACAGCCAATGATTACAATAAAAGCTTGAGGAGATCTTTTAAGAGCGTTTCTAACAATTCGTTTACATTCTCTATCGGCATTTTCTGTAACCGAACAGGTGTTGATTACATAGATGTCAGCATTATCTTCAAAATCAACTTTCTGATAACCGTCTTTAGATACCTGACGAGAAATAGTTGAAGTTTCCGAAAAATTGAGTTTACATCCTTGAGTGTAATAAGCAACTTTTGTAGCGTTTTCTATCATCTTTGCAAAATTAGTTTTTTAACGTTAATAATAAAGCCATTCCATCACTCAATTCTCATTGTAGATTATATCAGATATTGTTACATTTGGATTTATGAACAAGCAACTATATTTACTACCTCTACTATTCATTTTATTTTCTTGTGGACAGGATTTTTCTGATGAAAAGCTATCCATCTTCAAGTATAATGAGGTAGCAGGAATTAATAGTTTAGATCCGGCTTTCGCTAAAGATCAGGCTAGTATATGGGCATGCAGTCAGTTATTTAACGGACTGGTTCAGTTAAATGATAGCTTGTTGGTGAAGCCATCTATAGCTAAAAGTTGGCAGGTTGATGATAATGGAAGTCGTTATACTTTTACATTAAGAGATGATGTCTTGTTCCATGAAAATAAATTATTTACGAATATTAATCAGAGGCGAGTTAGCGCTTATGATTTTGAGTATAGTTTTGCTAGATTGATTGATCCTAAATTGGCTTCTCCTGGTGCTTGGGTGATGTCTAACGTTAAAACTTTTAAAGCAATTAATGATAGTATTTTCTTGATGGAGCTTCACAAGCCATTTCCCCCTTTCTTAGGATTATTGTCAATGCCATATTGTTCTGTAGTTCCTCAAGAAATTATAGACCAAGATGTGTTTGACGAACATCCAGTGGGAACAGGGCCATTTCGTTTTCAGTATTGGAAGCAAAATGTGAAATTAGTCTACAGAAAAAATAGCGATTACTTTGAAAAAGGATTGCCTTATTTAGATGCTATTGCGATCACTTTTATAAAAGATAAACAAACAGCATTTTTAGAATTTCTTAAAGGAAATTTAGATTTTATTTCGGGAATAGATGCTTCTTACAAAGATGAAGTTTTGGATAAGGAAGGGCGTTTGCAAGAGAAGTATAATGATAAAATCAAATTTTATTCCTTACCATATTTAAATACAGAGTATTTAGGGTTTTTAATGGATTCTAGCAATATGTCGTTAAGCAATCAGCTTAAGATTAGAAAAGCAATAAATTATGGCTTTGATAGAAATAAAATGATTCGTTTTCTAAGAAATAATGTTGGTACACCAGCAACCAAAGGGTTTATACCTGAGGGGCTTCCATCTTTTACGGAGACTTTGAATGGTTATGATTATGATCCTGAATTAGCTAGAAAACTAATTCAAGATTGCCAATTAGAGCAAGACCATAATATTGTGTTAAGTACTACTAGTTCTTATTTAGATATTTGTGAGTTTATTCAAAACCAGCTAGGTCAATTGGGCTTGAATATTGAAGTTTCGATAAATCCTCCTTCTACCCATAGGCAGATGGTGGCAACGTCTAAATTAGATTTTTTTAGAGGTTCTTGGATTGCTGACTACGGAGATGGAGAAAATTATTTGGCGCTTTTTTATAGTAAAAATCATAGTCCCAACGGACCAAATTACACCCACTTTTCTAGTAAAAAATATGATTTGCTATATGAGAAGTCTTTATTAGAAAAGTCTATTATTGAAAGGCATGCTTTGTATAATGAAATGGATCAGATTATTATAGATAATGCTGCAATTGTCCCATTGTATTACGATAGAGTCTTGCGCTTTGTTCAAAACGATATTGTTGGCTTTCAGGGAAATGCAATGAATATGCTTAATTTAAAATCTGTTTCTAGAACTAGTCAAATGATACCGAAATAGGAAAGTGATCGGAAAGTTCTACGTCTAAAGTCTTGTAGTTGTTTATTTTGAATTCCGGGCTCATTAAAATGTAATCAATTCTTAATGCTGGAAATTTACCGTTATAAGTTCTGCCAAATCCATATCCTGTTTTTACAAATGCATCATCCAATCCTTGGGATAGCTGATGGTATGCGTAGGATAGAGGCGTGTTATTAAAGTCACCACAAACAATTATTGGATAAGGAGATTGATCCAAATGTTTTTTAATAGAATTAACCTCGGTTGTTCTTGTTATAAAGGATTTTTTAAGTCTTTTAAAAATATTTTCGGCTCCTTCAACAGACGGGTTTTCTATAAATTGATAGTCTCTGTTTTCGAATGTATTAGATGCTAGGTGAATGTTGTATACTCTTACGGTATCTTCCGATAATAGAATGTCGGAATAAATACAAACATTATTAATGTTTTCTCCAGAAATACTAACAGTACCTTTTTTTATTATTGGATATTTGGAGTAGGTAGCCATTCTCCAATGACTTCTTTTTTTC
>JABAYQ010000049.1:0-3404 GCA_018608925.1 Cryomorphaceae bacterium
TCATTAGACACAATTATAGATTCGGTTGATAAAATTAGAGACACAGCACGTTCTCACAATCGTTTGTTTTTTGTGGAAGTGATGGGAAGAGATAGCGGAAATTTAGCACTTCATTCTAGCGTTGCTTCTGGGGCTTGTTATGTGATTATTCCAGAGAAAGACTTTACTATCAAAGGATTGGCTAATCGTCTTGAAGAAGGAAATAAGTTAAATAAAACATCTAGTATCGTAATAGTTGCTGAAGGTAATAAATACGGTCCATCTTATAAAATTGCAGAAGATTTGTCTAACATTTATTCTGAATACGAAACTAAAGTAACTATCTTAGGTCACCTTCAAAGAGGTGGTTCTCCTTCATGTTCTGACAGAATTTTAGCTAGCAAGCTAGGAAAAGCATCTATTGATGCTCTATTAGATGGAGAGAAGCATAAAATGGTTGGAGTAATTAAAAATGAAATTGTATTAAGCGATTTGAAAACAGTAATTGATAACAAAAACGGAATTGATGAATCGCTTTTCTACTTAAACGAAATAATATCAAGATAAAAATGAAAAAAATTAAAGTTGCCATAAATGGCTTTGGAAGAATTGGAAGAGGGTTTTTTCGATTAGCATTACAAACAGACAACATACAGATTGTTGCGCTAAATGACTTAACAGATGTTAAGACTTTGGCTCATTTGTTAAAGTATGATTCTACTCACGGTGTTTTAGCAAATGAAATATCTACAAAAGGGAATTCGATACTTGTTGATGGAGTAGAAGTGCCAGTTTTCTCTCAGCCAAATCCTCAAGACTTACCTTGGAAAGATATGGAAGTGGATGTGGTTCTAGAATCTACTGGAAGATTCCTTAAAAACGAACAAGCATTACAACACGTTATAGCAGGAGCTAAAAAAGTGCTTATCTCTGCGCCTTCTCCGGATGCAAAAACAATTGTTCTAGGGGTAAACGATGAGCTTATTTCGAGTGATGATTTCGTTTTGTCTAACGCTTCTTGTACTACTAACTGCTTAGCCCCAATGGCTAAAGTAATTAACGATCACTTTACAATTAAGTCTGGTTATATTACAACTACTCACGCATTTACTGCTGATCAAAGATTACAAGATTCTCCTCATAAAGATTTAAGAAGAGCTCGTTCGGCAATGAATTCTATTATCCCTACTCAAACAGGAGCTGCTTCTGCTGTAGGTAAAGTATTACCAGAATTGAATGGTAAGTTAGATGGTATCGCTTTACGTGTTCCTGTTGCTTGTGGCTCAATTACAGATTTTGTTTGTATTACAGAAAAAGCAACAACAGTTGACGAAGTAAACAGAGTATTGCAAGAAGCTGCTGATTCTTCAATGAAAGGAATTTTAGCGGTTAGTCACGATCCTTTAGTGTCCATTGATATTGTTGGAAGACAAGAGTCTTCTATAATTGATGCAGAACTTACAAAGGTAGATGGTTCGTTTATTAAGCTTGTTTCTTGGTACGATAACGAAATAGGTTATTCGTCTAGATTAATCGATTTATGTGCTAAAATTAATAACTAGTAGTATGAAAAAGATAGTAGTAATAGCTCACAATAAACATAAAGAAGAACTTTTTTCTTTTTTAGACTTGAGAAGATCTTGGTTTTTTAATCGAGAAATCGTTGCCACTGGAAGAACTGCTGAGTTTTTAGAAAAAGAAAAATTAGATATCCCTTTGTCACATGTTAAAAAGGGAAGCGATGGAGGATATATTCAAATCACAAATATGATTATGAATAATGAAATTGATATGGTTTTCTTTTTTAGAGATGCATCTATTGATCAAGAGTATCATCAAGATATCGTAAATCTATTAAATGCTTGCGATATCAATAACATTCCGCTTTCAACCAATCATTCGGGAGCGGAGTTATTGATAATTGGGAAAATTAGAATGGAAGCCGCAAACCAAGCTTCATTAAGAGTAAGTTAGTTATTATGCACATAGCAATTATAGCACACGACGGAACAAAAGATAGATTAAGAGGGTTTATTAGCGCCAATCTTGAGGCGATTAAAAAGCTTACTATTACTTGTACAAAAAGCACTTCTAAAATTGTTTCAGAGTTTGATTTGAAAGTAAATAGTGTAGAATCTGGCCCTCTTGGAGGTGATGCTCAAATTGCAGCTAAAATTGTAACAAAAGAAATTGAGGCAGTAATCTTTTTAAGAGATCCCTTAGGGAAACATCCTCACGAACCAGACATCAATATGCTTTTAAGACTTTGTGATGTCTATCAGGTTCCTTTGGCTACCAATTTTAAAACAGCCACTATTCTTTTGAATTATTTAAAAGAAAAATCATGAAAGTTATAGCAATTGATATAGGAGGAACTAATACCGAATTAGGTGTGGTAGACTCTGAGAATGGTATTGTAGAAGTTGCAAGTTTCAAAACTAAAAACGCAACATCTTTCGATAACTATATCGAAACATTATTGAATAATATAAAGTCATTAACTGTCAATCATGATATTCAGTCAATTGGTATTGGCGCTCCAAACTTTGACTCTAAGTCTAATGAATTTAGACCAGTTAATTTTCCTTGGAACGATTTACGACCATTCAATCTTAAGTCTTTTATTGAAGAAAATTTAAATATTAGCACCTACGTTGTTAACGATGCAAATGCTGCGGCATTAGCGGAGAACCGTTTCGGAATAGGTAAAAAATATCCTTCTTTTATAATGGTTACTATTGGAACTGGTTTGGGTGGCGCTATAGTAATTAACAACAAGTTATTTGATGGTGCGTTTGGTTATTCTGGAGAGTTTGGCCATACAAAAGTAGATCACTTAAGTCGTCAATGTAATTGCGGTTCTGTAGGTTGTTTAGAGACAATCGTTTCTGCCAATGGAATTAAAAAAACATATTCTCTGAATATGAAAAACATTACTGGTGTTACTCCTGAGCAATTGCCAACGGTTAAAGAAATATTTACTAGAGCGAATCAGAAAGATGCAGTTTGTTTACAAACTCTAGAGTTTACCTTTGAAACCCTAGGAACAAAATTATCTGATTTTATACATATTATTAATCCTCAAGCAGTAGTTTTCTGTGGAAATATTTCTAAATCATTAGAGATTTATAAATCTAAAATGATTGATAATTGCGAAAAGCAATTACTTAGTGATTTTAGAGGAAAGGTGAAGTACGAGGTATCCGATTTGTTAGATAGAAAAATGAATATTTTAGGTCCAGCTTCTTTAGCATTCGATCATTCAGAAGTACTTATTTAATTAAATTTATATAATTCTGCAGGCTTGTGAGAAACTCCTTTTTGTTTCTCATTTGTTTTTTCTAGAATACCTTTTCCTATAATTTGTTTTCTGAAATTTCTTTTGTCAAGTTTTTCATCCAATATGATTTCGTACAACTCTTGAA
>JABAYQ010000049.1:3506-4226 GCA_018608925.1 Cryomorphaceae bacterium
GGTGAATTTTTTTGGCAACAATTCCGAAGTAACTTCATTGTCAATTTCTTTTCTTAAAAAGTCGATTGCTTCAAATAAAATCTCGTTGTGATCAAATGCCAAAGGAGGAACTTCTGATACACTAACCCATTTTACATTTTCAGCAAAATATGATGCTTCAGGATTATATTCTTCCATTCTAACTAAAGCAACATAACCAATCGTAATTACTCGTTCGTTTGGGTTAGGTCTGAAATTATAAAGCCACTCTTGATCTTTTTTATCTTGCACCCTTTTAGGATCACCAAATGTTTTGAATTGTTTTAGATAAAGATTGTCAATTTTGGTAAGGCTAAATAAAATTCGATTAGCAGCCTGATCAATATCTTCGTTTATTTGAATAAGATCACCAGGAAGAGCAGATTGAATTTTCTCTTCATTATTTTTCGAAAAAGGATTGACCTTTTTTTCAATAACTAGAACTTTTAACTTCTTGTCTGTGTTGTCAAACCCAAATACCACACAGTCTGCTGATACGTTAATTTTATGCATAATCTAAGTGTAAATTAAACACTAATCACTATATTTGTTGAGTTAGCCTTAGTGTATTTTTTACAAATTTGTGAAAAATTTAATGATATTTCAATTATACTTTGAAGAATTTTTTAATATTAACCTTATTTATATCATTTCCATTACTGTCTTTTAGTCAAGGATTAGGTGATGATGTTAAGCCTAATG
>JABAYQ010000118.1 GCA_018608925.1 Cryomorphaceae bacterium
CTGCCTCTATTTGAAGTTTTTTAGAGTTAACTAATCTTAAAATAGGCATTCCAGGGTTTGCATATTCACCAGCATTAATATAAATCTCATCTAGCCTACCGTTTATTGGAGCAGATATTTCCAGCTTATCTAATTGTGCTTCTGCTGCATCTAATTTATTTCGCATGGAAGCGTATTGGTTTTTGGACTGAAGGAATTGTATTTCAGAACCTATCCCTTGATTCCACAAATTCGTTTGGCGATCAAAAGTAGTTTTTGAAAGTTCGACAGTAGCTTTTAAATCTTCCACTTGGCTTGACAAAATACTTGCATCTAGCTGAAGAATTGCTTGTCCTTTAGTCACCCAAGAACCTTCTTTTACTAGTATTTGTTTTACTACTCCAGACATTTCAGCACTTACTAAAACATTTTCTTTAGAAGAAACAATTCCTGGTTGTTCAACAAAATGAGAAAAAGAACCAAGCTCTAGAGTCAAGATACTAACAGGAATACCTCCGTCAGCAACGGTATCTAAAGATGAAAGCTCTTCTTGCAAATTGGCAATTTGAGATTTTACTTCGGTAAACTGTTGTTTTAACGACTTAAGTTCTGCTTTCTTTTTATCAAGTTCACTGACTTTTTCGCTACATCCGGTTAAAATTATAACCAATGATAATAAACTGATTTTTAATAAATTCATCTTAATTTCCTATAGTTCGTTGATAATTTGTTTTTGCTTTTAGCAAGCTATATATAGCTTGTGAGTTTTGAGAAAATGCATTCATATAATCGGCACCTGCTTGAGAAAGCTCCATGCTGCTGACCAAACCTTCTCTGTATTTGACCATTGTTTTACTATATATTTTTTTACTTAACTCTAAGTTATTTTGACGAATAGAATGGGTGCTCACCGCCGTTAAATAAGTAGATTGAGCAGATAAGTGCTCTAGTTTAAGAGATTGTGTAACTAGTTCGAAATCATTTCTAGATTGCTCCAATCTTATTTTAGCTTTCTGAACTCTTGTTCTGGTTGAAAAACCGTCAAAGATATTCATGGTTGCTTTCACTCCAATTAATTGAGAAGGATACCATTTTCCGTCTTCAGTAAAGTTAAACTCGTTACGCATAGCGTTCTTACTGTAAGATCCGAAAGCTACAATGCTTGGCAAATATGCCGACTGGTATCTTCTAACGTCTAGATTATTAACCTTAACTTGGGTTTGTGCTAGTTGATATTCTATTCTGTTTTCGACTGTTGGCTCCTGAATTAAGATGTTTTTACTAGCATCTAAAAGCCCCGATAAACTATCGCTCAATATCAGTTTCTCGTCTAAAGGAAGGCCTATTAAAAGCTTTAACATAGAGTGGGACATTTCTGTAATTCTGTTCATGCTCTCCGATTGAGTTTTCATATTTGAAAGCGTTATTGCCATTCTATCCACATCAATATCTTCGACCATTCCTTGCTCATATCTAGCACTTATTTCATCTAATATATCCACATGAATTTCATAAATTAATTTTAAAAATTCGTTTCTATCTTGAGCTACTAAAACGTTATAATACATTGCAGCAACACTATCCTGAACTTGCTGTTTGGTAAGCTCTAAAGATTTTAAGGATAGTTGCTTGAAAATTGAAGACGCTCTAAGACCAACAATATAAGAACCATCAAAAATTAATTGAGAAGCCGATAAAGTAGATGTTACGTTTTGACTGGTTCCGAATTGAAGTTCTGTAAACTCATCAGTACCAGAACTCGGCCCGAACATTCCACTTGGCACAAGCGTAGTCGGGAGTTCTAAAAAGTTTTGCCAATTTACTTCCCCATTAACTTTAGGAAGACCAATAGCAATAGTTTCTAAAACTTGCTTCTTGGCAAATTTGACATCTAATTTTGCATTTTTAACTGCATTGTTGTTTTCCAGCCCTAATTCTACAGCTTGCTCGACAGACAATTGTTGCTGAGCAAGAAGTGGTAAAGCAAAAAACAATAAAATAATTATTCTTACCATATTTCTAATTTTTCTTCTAAGTATTTTAATCCTACTAAAGAGGCAATTCCTCTTACATGATAAATTCTATGATCTTTTAAGGTCTCTCTTAAATCATAGGCCTGATTCTTTATATAGTAGCCGTCTAATAGATACTCAGATCTATTAATAAATAGTTTTGATATCAAAGCAGCATTCAAATCGTCTCTATAAAGCTTTTGCTTTATGCCTTTTTCAATATTAGACTCTATTAATTCAAACAAAAAACTCTGCTTAAGGTTTTCGACAAGCTCCCAGCTTTCGTTATAATATTTTTTCAATTCGCTGATTAAAGCAGGATTCATAGAATGAAAAAGAAAAGAAATTTTTTCATCCATTTCGTACAATTCATCAATAGCATTTTTTTCTTTTTGGCATATAACTGAAAAAGATTCTTTCAATACTTCACATTGAAAACCAAATACTTGAAACACTAAATCGGCTTTATTATTTACGTGCAAATAGAGCGTTTTCTTGGATATTCCTAGACTGGAAGACACCTCGTCCATATTAACCGAACGAACCCCACTTTTAATAAAAAGTAGTAATGACTGGGAAATTATTTTGTCTTTTAGCTCCATATTCGAGGTGCAAATTTAGCTAGAATAAACTTTGGAAACAATTTTAATTCAATATTGTTTCCAATATAATTGAAGCAATTGAACATTCTTTTAATATCTTTGCTTGGTAATTATATATTTATAGAATGAAAAGAACCAAAATATCTAATCTTCTTGGCGAAGATTTTGTCAGTAAAACCGTTTGCGTAAAAGGATGGGTAAGAACAAAAAGAGGGAGTAAAAACGTAGCTTTTATTGCATTAAATGATGGCTCAACAATTAACAATATTCAAATTGTTGCAGAAACATCTAGCTTTGATGAAGAAATTTTGAAAGACATCACCACAGGAGCTTGTATTTCTGTGGATGGAAAATTAATAGAATCTCAAGGCGGGGGCCAAAAAGTAGAAATAAATGCGGATGCAATAACTGTTCTTGGTTTAGCAAATGCAGATACCTTCCCTTTACAACCTAAAAGACATAGCTTAGAGTTTTTAAGAGAAAAGGCTCACCTAAGGTTTCGCACCAATACATTTAGTGCTGTCTTTAGAGTTAGGCACGCATTGTCTTTTGCTATACATAACTTTTTTAACGAAAAAGGATTCGTATATATGAATACTCCAATCATTACTGGAGCAGATGCAGAAGGTGCTGGAGAAATGTTTCAAGTAACAAATCTTGACTTAGACTCTTTACCTAAAAAAGAAGACGGAACGACTGACATGAGTCAAGACTTTTTTGGCAAAAAAACAAACCTTACCGTTTCAGGTCAACTAGAAGCAGAATTGGGAGCATTGGCTCTTGGTGAAGTATATACTTTCGGACCTACATTTAGAGCCGAAAACTCAAATACATCGAGGCATTTGTCCGAATTTTGGATGATAGAGCCAGAGGTTGCTTTCAACACTTTGGAAGACAATATGGACTTAGCCGAAGATTTTCTAAAGTACTGCATTAAATATGCGCTTGATAAGTGCAACGATGATTTGGCATTTTTAGACAAACGATTAAGCGAAGAAGAAAAAAATCTTCCACAAGAACAACGTTCCGAGATGACTCTAATAGAGCGTCTAAATTTTGTGGTTGAGAACAACTTTGAACGCCTCACTTACAGAGAGGCAATTGATATTTTGAAAAACTCGAAGCCTAACAAAAAGAAAAAATTTCAATATTTAATTGAAGGTTTTGGAGCTGATTTACAATCAGAACACGAACGCTTTTTGGTAGAAAAGAAATTTAAAAAGCCCGTTATTTTAACCGACTATCCTAAAGGAATAAAAGCTTTCTACATGAAAATGAATGAAGATGGCGAAACCGTTCGTGCGATGGATATATTATTTCCTGGAATTGGAGAAATAGTAGGTGGATCTCAAAGAGAAGAAAATCTAGACATTCTAAAAGCTAGAATGGAAGAAATGGATGTAGACCAAGAGGAACTATGGTGGTATTTAGAAACTCGAGAGTTTGGAAGTTGCCCTCATAGTGGTTTCGGACTTGGTTTCGAACGCTTAATTATGTTTGTTACCGGAATGAAGAATGTAAGAGATGTTATACCTTTCCCAAGATTTCCTCAAAATGCTGATTTTTAATGCATGCAAAAGCAAAGGCTAAAACAAGAGCAAAAACTCCAGCTTTCTCCTAAAC
>JABAYQ010000169.1 GCA_018608925.1 Cryomorphaceae bacterium
CGACAGTGACTTTGTTGATCCAAGAGATCTTCGAAGCATTTGTTATTTGTTTTGGTCTACTTGCTTCGTCTTCTTTCATTCATACTTCTTTTAAAATCTTATTATTCAATTATATTGATCCTTCTTTTGCAGCATTGTTACAAGAGGGGTCTATTCAGAAAATAATAGAATTGATGTCTAGTTTTTTACCTGATGAAGCTATGGAAGAATTGGTTTCAGAGCTAGAGAGTCAAAATAGTTTTTCAGTATCAACTCTTACTAAAGGGTTTACATCCTCTCTAGTTTTTTATGTTTTTCTTTCATCCTTGATTGCCGTTATTATTAAAAAAGATCCCCCAATCGAAATTCAATAAATTATGCATATTTCAGTAATAGTACCTTCTTATAATGAATTCGAATCTTTGCCAGAGCTTTGTAGCTGGATTGGTAGGGTTATGGATGAAAATAAGTTCTCTTATGAAGTTATTATAGTAGATGACGGAAGTACTGACAACACTTGGAAAGTTATACAACAATTGTCTTCTGAAATTGAACAAGTAAAAGGGGTGAAGTTTAGAAGAAATTATGGTAAATCAGCAGCATTAAATGTTGGTTTCGAAAAAGCTAAAGGTGATGTTGTCATTACTATGGATGCCGACCTTCAGGATAGTCCAGACGAAATCCCTCAATTATATTCCATGATTGTTACTGATGGATTTGATATGGTTTCTGGCTGGAAGCAAAAAAGATTTGATCCTATTACGAAAACAATTCCTACTAAATTATATAATTGGGCTGCCAGAAAAGCTTCGGGCATTTATTTACATGACTTTAATTGTGGACTTAAGTCGTATAAAAACGAGGTGATTAAAAATATCGAAGTCTATGGTGAGATGCACCGATATATTCCTATGCTTGCTAAAAGGGCAGGATTTCCTAACATAGGAGAGAAGGTGGTAGTTCATCAATCTAGAAAATACGGAGTAACTAAGTTTGGCATAGAAAGGTTTGTTAACGGATTTCTTGACTTAATGACCATAACATTTGTCTCTAAGTTTGGTAAAAAGCCAATGCACTTTTTTGGCGTTTTAGGAACGCTTATGTTTTTTCTTGGTCTTTTATTATTCTTCTATATAGGAGGTTCAAAACTTTACTATACATTTAATGGAGTATCTGCTACTAATATTGCTGATATGAGTAGCTTCTATATTGCATTAACTTCCATGCTTATGGGTTTGCAATTATTTTTAGCTGGCTTTATTGGAGAAATGATTTCAAGGAATGCTGAAGACAGAAATCAATACCATATTGAAGAATCTGTTTAGTCTTTTATCCTTCTAATTTTAATGTCAAAATAGCCATATATAATAGTCATTATTGGGCTTATAATATTAAAGAAGCAAAAAGGTAAGTATATAATTGTTGCAACACCCAAGACACCTGATTGTGTTGCTCCACAAGTATTCCAAGGAACTAAAACAGAAGTAACTGTTCCGCTATCTTCTAGTGTTCTACTTAAGTTTTCGGGAGCTAAATTTTTCTTTCTAAAAGCGTCTGAGTACATTTTACCTGGCACAACTATGCTTAGGTATTGATCGCTAGCTGTCGTGTTAAAGAATAAGCAGGTACAAGCTGTAGCAGCAATTAATGAGCCTGTGCTTTCTGCATATCTAATAATCGATTGACTGATTTTCTTTAATGCTCCAATAGCTTCCATAGCACCACCAAAACACATAGCGCAGATTATTAACCAGATCGTATTTAGCATTCCGTACATTCCTCCTGAAGAAAGAAGATCATTCATCATAGCATTGTCGGTAACTATAGATGTGCTATTACCCATTGCATTAATAACACCCATGTAGCTTGCTTTCAGATATTGAAGTTCTATTCCTGTAAAGACTTCAAACGGATGTGACTTTACAAAGCTTGCTCCGGTGTCTGCTATTTGTTTTATAATGTCTGGCTGAAATATAACTGCGAAAATTCCTCCTAATAAAGCGCCAATTAATAATGCTGGAATTGAAGGAACCTTTTTTATTATTAGAATAAATAATATAGCTGGCACTAAAAATAACCAAGGAGTTATATGGAAACTTTGATTTAGTGTTTGTAGCAGAACTTCTATGTCGTTGTTGCTCACGGTCGTATCTATAGAAAACCCAATAAATAGAAAAATTACTAGTGTAATAATATATGAAGGAACTGTAGTGTAAAGCATATACCTTATGTGAGTAAATAGATCTGTTCCTGCCATTGCTGGCGCTAAATTAGTCGTATCAGATAAGGGAGATAGTTTGTCGCCAAAGTAAGCGCCAGAAATAATAGATCCTGCAACCATTCCAGTGCTGATTTCTAGAGCATCCCCGATTCCTAATAAAGCAATACCTACTGTTGCAATTGTTGACCAAGAACTTCCAGAAGCTAAAGATACAATAGCACAAATAATACAAGATGCAAACAAGAAAATTTTAGGATTTAGGATTTGCAATCCGTAATAAATCATTGAAGGAACTATTCCGCTAATAAGCCAGGTTCCGGCAAGGGCTCCAATTAAAAGCAAAATAATAAGCGCTGGTGTCGTTGCGCTAATGCTTTTGCTAATTCCTTTTAAAATATGATTCCAGTCGATTTTATTTTTCAACCCTATAACCACAGCTACTCCAGTACCTAGCAATAGTGCAAGTTGATTAGCACCATCCAACGAGCCATCTCCGTATAAAAATACGTTTAGAGCAAGCAGGCCAATAAGGATAATTATTGGAATAATAGAGTCAATTAAAGAAATCGAATTTTTGTTCATAATGATTTAAATTAGGTTCACTTTTTTAAGACAACCTTTAATTTTATCGAAGGTTCTTTCTATATCATTATCAAGTCCTATCGACATACGAACCATTCCTGGTGAAATTCCCATTTCTTTTTGTTCGTCTTCTGGAATTTCAGATGAAGTACTTGCTCCAGGAGCAGAGAATAGAGTTTTATAAAAGCCAAGACTAACCGCAAGATATCCAATGTTATTGTTTTGCATTTCTTCCATTAGCTCGTATGCTTTTTTGGTAGACTGAGCATCTATCATAACCATTCCTCCAAAACCAAACTCTTCGTTCATTTGATCTTTCATTATCTGGTGTTGCGGATGTGATTCTAAGCCAGGGTAGTAGACTTTTAAGCCTAAGTTTTGTAGTTCGTTAGCAACATACATTGCATTGTGACTATGCTGCTTCATTCGAACGTGTAGCGTTCTTAAGTTTTTAAGAATACCATTTGCTCTAATAGAATCCATTGTTGGTCCTAAAAGCATAGCAGCACCATCATTAACATCTATTAAGCTCATTACAAACTCTTTAGAAGAACAAACAATTCCTCCTACAGCATCACTAGCTCCGTTAATAAACTTTGTAAGTGAATGGATTATAATATCAGCACCTAAAGCTGAAGGAGAAAATATTAGAGGAGTAAATGTATTGTCAACTACTAGTTTTAGTCCGTGTTTTTTAGCCAATTTTGAAAGAGCTCTAACATCTGCAACTTCTAGCAAAGGGTTGCTCATTGTCTCGCAATAAAGTATTTTGGTTTTATCGGTTATTGCTTTTTCGACTTCATTAATATTGGTAATGTCAATGAATGAAGTGTTGATTTGTAATTTAGGTAAGAAGTTCTTCATGAAAGCATACGTGCCTCCGTAAATAGTTCTACTTGAAACAATGTGATCACCTGCGCTACAAATTTGTAAAATAGTTGAGCTTATAGCACCCATTCCAGAAGCAGAAACTTGTCCAGCTTCTGTGAATTCCATATTAGATACAGCTTCCGCTAAATATCCTGTGCTAGGATTCATGTGTCTAGAATATAAATAACATCCTTCTTTGTCTCCATCAAAAACCATTTCCATAGTTTTTCCAGCCATATATGTGAATGTTGATGAATCAGAAATAGATGGATTTACTCCACCATATTCTCCAAAGTATTGTATGTCTTGTATCTTGTCAGCAGGTTTGTTTTTCATCATATTTTATTTTAAAGTCCACTTGGACTTATTATTTAGGTTTAAGTCTTCTTCATAATAACCATAACCATATTGATAGCCATACTTTGAATTATAGCTCTTAACATCATTAAGTATTATGTTTAGGTTTTTGATATTATTCTTTTGAGTTATTTCGTTAATATTTGCTACCATTTGTTTGGTAGTATAGCCCTGTCTTACCA
>JABAYQ010000054.1:0-456 GCA_018608925.1 Cryomorphaceae bacterium
AAAGCTAGCACACTTTTTTGATATTAAAAGGTGGAGATTATATTTTTTATCTCTTCAATTGGTTTACCCTTTTTATATCGTTTATATTGCAATTGTTTCCCAGTTTAAAAACTATAGTTGGAAAGGTAGAATTTTAAAAAAATGAGTAGTTTAACTAATATTGCATTGCGAAAATTTAAGAAAGATAAGCTAGGGCTTTTCGGATTTTCTATTATTGCTATTACTTTTTTGATTTCTTTATTTGGGGTTTCTTTTTTTCCGGATTCTTCACCCAATGCTAATCAAATGAATATTGAGTTAGCCACTCTTTCTCCTAACGAGTCTGTTAAGATAATGCTCGTTCCTAATCTTGAGAAAACGTCTACTTTTTTCTATGATTTTTTTGTCGGTCAAGAGTCTTCTTTTACCGAAGTTCCTGTCTCTGATTTTAAATCTGAAGACGGACGCCATTATTAC
>JABAYQ010000054.1:466-3493 GCA_018608925.1 Cryomorphaceae bacterium
ACTTACCTCTTTATAATTCTGATCAGTGGATAGAAACGGATGGTAAGCACACAATTGAAGTCCGCACTTATTTGCTTGGTACTGATAGGTTCGGAAGAGATTATTTAAGTAGAATACTTTATGGTTCTAGAGTTTCTTTAGCGGTAGGTTTTATTTCTGTTATTATCTCTCTCATAATTGGAATAAGTTTAGGTTTAGTTTCTGGTTATTTTGGAGGAACTGTTGATGCTGTAGTTATGTGGTTGGTTAATGTAGTATGGTCTATTCCGACTTTGTTAATGGTTATCGCAATTTCTTTAGCTTTAGGAAAAGGATTCTGGCAAGTTTTTGTAGCGGTCGGACTAACTATGTGGGTCGAAGTAGCTCGTATCGTTAGAGGGAGTGTTATGTCTGTTAGAAAGGAAGAATATATCGAAGCTAGTAAAGTGCTTGGCTTTAATACTTTAAGAATATTAACAAAACACGTATTGCCTAATGTTATAGCTCCGGTTATCGTTATATCGGCAGCTAATTTTGCTTCTGCTATTCTGATAGAGGCGGGCTTAAGTTTTTTAGGAATTGGAGCTCAACCGCCTATTCCATCTTGGGGAACTATGATAAAAGACCACTATTCTTATATTATAATGGGTAAAGGGTACTTGGCTATTTTCCCTGGTTTAGCCATCCTGTTTTTAGTGTTGTCTTTTATGTTGTTGGGTAATGCTATTCGTGATGCTTTCGATGTTAAAAGCTAAAAGACTAGAAGTCCTGTAATAAATATAGCCGATCCTGCAATCATTAAGATAAGCGTGTAAGGCAAAATTTCTTTGGCTTTTAGTCCGGTTATACCGAGTAATGGCAATGCCCAGAATGGTTGCAGCATATTGGTTGTCTGGTCGCCATAGGCTAAGGCCATAATAGCTTTCCAATACGGAACACCTAGTTGAGTTGCCGCTTCAATAATGATTGGTCCTTGCACTGCCCATTGACCTCCGCCACTAGGAACAAAGATGTTTACAATACCAGCACTTATAAAAGTGAAAATAGGAAAGGTAGTGCTGTTCGATATCTGAACAAAGAAATCGGAAAAAACAGTAACCATTCCCGAGTATTTCATAAGTCCCATTATTCCAAAATAAAGAGGAAACTGAATTAATATGCCTGATGAGCCGTTTATTGCTTTGGCTACCCCATTTAAAAACTGATTAAAGTTTCTGTGAAGAACAATAGCTAATCCTAGTAAAAATAGATTGATGTAATTAGGGGTGATAAACGAAAGGCTTAACTGTTCTGGTAAAACCAAAGCTTTATATAAACAAAAGAGGATTATTATAGCTCCAAAGCCTATGCCTATATAGTTAGAATTATCTAGTTTTTCAGCTCCAATTAAATCCTGCTTTTCAGTATGTATTTCAGATGATTTTAATTCCATCTTTTGGCCTTTGCTTTTCTTGCCAAGAAAATACATTAGCATAGGAAGTACAATTAAAAGTACAAGGCTAACGCTTAAGTTCATAGAAGAAAAAATAGTAGCGTCCTGACTGATGACTCCTATTTTGTCTTGCATAAAATGTCCTTGCTCTGCAATTTTAATAGGAGCAGAGCCCGAGATTCCTCCGTGCCATACCATTAGTCCGGAATAGCCAGCAGCACCAATAATAGGGTAGTGTAATTTTATATTGTTTTTTGTAGCGTATTCGCCCACTTTTCGAGCTAGTATAGCTCCAAAAATTAGTCCTAAACCCCAATTGAATAAACTAACTAAAAGGGTTAGGATGGTAACCAATGCAGCGGCTTGAGCTGTATTAGTAAAAAGGGTCGACATTTTTTCAATGATCGTGTTTACTGTTTGGGAAAGTGCGACCACATGCCCTAAAACTAGCATTAGCATCATCTGAAATGCGAACACAAGAAGGTTTTTGTCCCACAAGCCTTTTTCCCAAAACAAAAGAAGAGAAGCTATTGGCTTCTCTTCCGTATTGGTGTTAAAAAAATAAGCTAGTATAAAAGTAAATACCGTTAAAATTACTGCAATAGTAAATGGAGCGGGTAAAAACTTTCTAAAAATTTTAGCTAGCCAATCAGACATTTAGAATGGTAAATCGTCTTCATCAGAGCCTGGTGTGCTCTCAAACGATTCGGTTGGCATTGGAGCATCAACTACAGCTGCAGCAGAACGATTTATTTTCCATGCGTCAATGTTGTGGTAGTATTTACCATTGTACTCTCTAGAGGAAAGGTTGAAAGCAACTTCAATTTCTGTTCCTGGCTGAAGGCCATCTAACATTACAATTTTGTCTTCTCCAAAAAGTTGAAAACAAACCTCAGGGTTGTACTGAGCGCCTGTGTCAATCACAAACGATTGTTTTTTCCATTCTTTTCCTGCTTTACTAGTTCCTGTTTCTAGGTCTAGTAATTTTACTAATTTTCCGCTTACTGCTAAACTCATAATCTATTTATTTTATCAATCAATAATGTTTTCCAGGCGCTTTCAATTTTGCCCTGGCTTAATAATTCTTTAGCACGATGATGAAGGCCTTCTCTTGCTTCTTCGTCTTCGCTGCTAAAATTCAAAATCTCGTTAATGGTATAATTATCTTTTCTATATTTCTCCACTTCTTCCAATGATGGTAGAGATTCTATGTTTCCTAACATTCCTAAATCGTTTCCGCTTAAAATGTAGCTGTTTCGTATTCTTTGTGGAATTTTATCAATTCCAATTCCTAAGTTTCTAATAGGCTTAACTACTTCGAATATAGACTCGTTAGTAGTCTTGCAGTACCAGTTTCCTCCCATTCGGCCTACCAATTTAATCTTGTTAGGATCGATAGCACCATTCTCATCTAAAATGTCTTCACTGATATGAATCATTTTTATTTCGCAAATAACTAGATTTCCTGCTCCACCTTCTTCCCCTAATGAGATTACGTCGTTTACTACGCACTCCATCTGAACTGGCGATTCTTTCACTCTAAACGGAGCTACTGTTTCTGAAGCGATAGGAGTAAATCCTGCTTTGGTAAATTCGTTTACACCTTCTTCATATTC
>JABAYQ010000054.1:3503-4149 GCA_018608925.1 Cryomorphaceae bacterium
TTCATATTCTGTGCTACAAAGAGAAGTTTGCTGAACGATATCTTGAGAAACGACATTAATTACTACTTCTTTATTAAGTAATACGTTTTCTAAAGTATGCTTAGTAGTGTTGTTTCTAACTCTTCTTGCTGGAGAGAAAATAGCAATCGGAGGGTTTGCGCTAAAAACATTAAAAAAGCTAAACGGACTAAGGTTTGGAATTCCGTTTCCATCCAAGGTACTAGCTAAAGCAATAGGTCTTGGGCCTACCGAACTTAATAGATAGGAGTGGAACTCTGCAACCGCTAGGTCTTTTGGTTTAATGTGTAGCATATTAATTGTCAAGTGCGTTATTTAACAAAAATAGTATTTTGACTGACATTCCACATCATTTTATTCTATTTAAAATATTTTTTTGAGATACTTTCTTGCTACATAAAAATATATATATTTGCAGACCTAAATTTGCGGATGTGATGGAATTGGTAGACATGCTAGACTTAGGATCTTGTGCCTCACGGCGTGGGGGTTCGACTCCCTTCATCCGCACGAAAAAGCAGCTCATTTGAGCTGCTTTTTTTTTATGCCTATATTTTAGTAGATAGTCTTAAATAACATTTACTTCTCTTTCTAGTTCAATACCGTATTTTTCGGAAATGGATTGCAA
>JABAYQ010000136.1:0-870 GCA_018608925.1 Cryomorphaceae bacterium
CTTTATTGGAGATTCATTAATAAACACCGCGAAACCTTTGCTAAAAACATCCGAATGAACTTTATGATAAAGATGTACGACAAAAAAACGGATGAAGTAAAACAAGAAATGGACCAAAAGGCTGAAGCCTTTTTAAACCAATTATAGTAAACTTTGTTTTTACTTTCTGTTTATCAGATAATATCCGATACATATAGATAGTATAGAAATTCCGAAATACAATATGTCTATTGATGTAGTGAAGCTTGGGGTAAGCTTCAATATCTTTTCAAAGAATTTAACTATTAAAACAATAATTATAACTTTAATTATCTTGTTTTTAAGCTGATCTAAACTGTTAATCTTTAGGGTTGAATTAGTAAACTTGTCTTTAGCAAAATCAATTTCACTAATAAATAGTTCGTAAACACCAAAGCCGAAAATAAGAAGTACAATCCCGATTAAAAACAAGTCAATAGAAGATATTATTTTAAACAGAAGGTCATTGTTATTGGTAATCTCCGAATTAAATAGCGGATTTTGAAAAATGATAGAATAAATAATGTCCCAACTTCCTATCATGAATAATGTAATGGAAGCCAGAATGGATAAAATCACAGAAAGGATTACCACGTACCTTAAATTCCAAAGGCCTTTTTCAAACATATTCTCAAACTTGGACATAGTATAAATTAATTTTCCCGAAAGGTTAGTTTATTAAGGTGTCAAAAATAAATAATACAGATAAAATCCGCTTGTTTTATATAATATACTTAATGTAAAGTTATTATGCTAAGAAATTATCATCGGAACTTCCATTAAAAGAATCTTAGATCCTTTAGAGGCAGAAATATTTAGTTTGTCGGCGTTCCAGATTCCAAACCCATCTCT
>JABAYQ010000136.1:880-4132 GCA_018608925.1 Cryomorphaceae bacterium
ATACTAAACCAAGCGTTTTGATGAATCCAAACACCTTGATCATTTTTGTTAGGAGACAATAATTGGTAAAAAGAGTTTTTAGTTTCAATGGAGCTTAAAGAAAGCTGATCGTATCTAGGAGTTACATTTTTTTGGCTAGGGAATAACCAAATTTGAAGCACTTTTACTGCTTTGTCTTTATTGGCGTTAAATTCGCTGTGTGTTATTCCTGTTCCGGCACTCATTACCTGAACGTCTCCATTTTTAATAATGGCACCATTTCCCATGCTGTCTTTATGTTCCAAATCTCCTTCTAAAGGAATGGTAATGATTTCCATATTGTCATGAGGGTGTGTTCTAAAGCCTTTTCCTCCTGCTATAGTATCGTCATTTAATACTCTTAGTACTCCAAAGTTCATCCTGTTAGGATTGTGGTAATTGGCGAAACTAAAGGTATGATTTACCTTTAACCATCCGTGGTCTTCGCTACTTCTGGTGTTTGCTTTGTGTAAAACAGAATGAGCACCAACTATTTCTTCATTAGGAATGTGGTTAAAACCTACTCTATTAAGAAGTTTGTCGTAGGTAGATTTGCTATCGCTTTTTGCCTTTAAAACAAATGGAGTTGCCATAGCGGCAACCCCAGTGATAATTGTTTTCTTTAAAAATTCTATTCTCTTCATATTCGCTAATAAAAAATTATTATATCTCCAAGTTTACTATCAATTCAAACTCATCATAAATCATATTGTCTCCAAGACCATCAAAGAAATTGCCCGAACCATACTTAACGTCGAACTTAGTTCTATCTATTTTGATGTTTGCATTTAAATTGTTTTTGTCAATTTGTGCTTCAAAGTTAATGGTTTTCGTAATACCTTTAATTGTTAGCTCAGCTGTTACAGAATGGCTTTTGGACTTGATTTTATTTACTTTAGTGATAGATAGACTTGCAGTTTCAAATTTATTCACACCAAAAAAGTCATCCGATTTTAAATGGCCTTCTAGCTTGCTTTTATATTCTCCTGTTAGATCTGTACAAGTTAAACTTGTCATGTCAATAACAAAACTTCCTGCTACTAATTGATTGCCATCGTAAATAAGTTCCCCCGACTGAAGCGAAATCATTCCTTGATGAGAACCTACAACCTTTTCTCCTACCCATTGAATAGAACTACTTGTTACATTTATAGTCTCTTTTTTTGTAGGGGTAAAACTTTGTAATGACAGTCCCATTAATACAACTGCAAGGCTTAATGTCAGTTTTTTAATTAATTTTGACGGATTAGCATGTGATCCATCACAGTTCCCATTAACATCTTTTGTTTTACCACATTTACATTTTGCCATTCCTTCGTATTTCATAATAAATTAATTATCTAATTAGTTTTTTGTTTAGTTTCGCAAAGTAACTAATAATAGTTTCTAATTGTAACTGTTACTAGAAAGTAACTAATTAGAAAGTGGTAATACTTAGGTAACTAATATAAAAAAGATGAAAGAAAAAGAAAATATATGTCCTGCAACAGAATTTAACAACAAACTAGGTGGCAAATGGAAATTGGCTGTTATCTATAATTTAAGAAATCGAAAATTACGATTTGGGCAATTAGCAGCAATAATAGAAGGAGTTTCTCGAAAAGTTTTAACCGATCACCTTAAACAAATGGAAGATGACGGGCTAGTTAAAAGAGAATCCTTTAAAGAAACTCCACCTAGAGTGGAATACTCATTAACGCAAGCAGGAAAAGATCTTGGGCCAGTACTAGCAACTATTGGAAAATGGGTAATTAAGCACCACAAATAAACAAAAGGAATAAAACAACAAGCCGTTTATTTCTAGTAAATTCGCCTCACAAATCATCTATAAAACAAGCAGTATGTCATTCTCTACATTGGGCCTTTCTTCGGAATTATTATCGGCTCTGGAAGCACAAAAATACCAGACGCCATATCCTATTCAGCAAATTGCAATTCCAGACATTTTGCAAGGACACGATATTTTAGGAATCGCTCCGACTGGTTCAGGGAAAACAGCAGCCTACGTATTGCCTATTTTAAATCAACTTCAAAGCTTAAAAAAAACTAAAAACAGACACGTTCAAACTCTAGTTTTAGTTCCTTCTAGAGAACTTGCTATTCAGGTAAATGAAGTAGTTCAGTCTTTTGCATCCTCTCTTACAGAGAGAATTAAATCTTTAGCCGTTTTTGGTGGAGTATCCATAAATCCACAAATGATTGCCCTTCAGCATGTATCTATATTAGTAGCAACACCTGGTCGATTGTTAGATCTTGTTAACTCCAATGCGGTTTCTCTTTCGGGGGTAGACACTTTAGTTCTCGATGAAGCAGACAAAATGCTAAATCTTGGCTTTAAAGAAGAGATGGAACGAATATTTAAACTCCTTCCTAACAAAAGACAAAACCTTCTTTTTTCGGCAACCTTTTCTGAAGATGTAGATACTGTTCATCAACAAGTACTTAATGAGCCAAAAATTATTCGTATTAAAGCGCTCAAAAAAAATATTGATCAAATTATTCAGACAGCCTACAGGGTAAGCGAAGAGAGAAAAGGCCCATTATTACGTTACATTATTAAGTCAAAAGAGTTAACACAAGTACTCGTTTTCACCTCTTCTACTCACAAAGCTGATAGAGTGGTAGAAAAACTACGTCAAAATGGTATTGAAGCTGGAGCCATTCATTCCAAGAAAAGTCAGTCGGTAAGAACAAAAACTCTTGAAAGATTCAAGGATGGTGCCCTTAGAGTAGTAGTTGCTACTGATTTATTGGGTAGGGGAATTGACATCGACCTACTTCCTTACATTATTAACTACGAACTTCCACGCTCGCCTAAAGACTACGTTCACAGAATTGGTAGAACAGGTAGAGCCGAAGCATCTGGTGAAGCTATTTCGCTTATCACGGAAGAAGAAAGTGCTCACTTTAGAATCATTCAGAAAAAGATGGGAAAATGGGTTACAATGGTCGAAAGTGATGAATTAAACCTTCAAGGATATTAAGCGGTGAACATATAATTAGTTTACTAGATATAAATCACTTATATTTGCTTTCTGAGCATCTAAGTTATTCGGCCGTTGTCTCTAGACTTCGCCAACACTTGTCATACATTTGTTTTATTAATTAACCTTAACATTTTTCAAATGAAACATTTTTACATTATTCTCACCCTTGCTTTAGCTTCATTTAATAGTCACGCTCAAATTCCTTGTGATTCCCTCACGTTCTATGGCGTTGAAGAAGACTTTACGG
>JABAYQ010000040.1:0-2235 GCA_018608925.1 Cryomorphaceae bacterium
CCATTCACCAACGAAAACGACTTCCCAGATTCGATTAATTCTTTTTTATATAATTCAAACAACTCTTTTCTGTTGTTTGGGTTTTCTCTTTGAGTGTCGGCTTGCCATTCTAGGTCAATATCGCAAAGCAAATAATGGTGGTATTCTCTAGTTTTAATTTGTTGTAAAATCCAAGGGTGGCAATTGCCATATTTGTATTGGCTCCAAACCTTACATACTATAAGATCGGTGTCTAAAAAAAGATAGGGTTGGTTAGTTTTTTGACTTTCTTCTAGTTCAATTTGTTTTTGAGCAATAGTTAAGATGTCTTCTTCTTGATAAGGTCTGTCTAGTTTGTCAATAAATTCTCTAGCGTATTCTTCGATATAGTCGCATTCGAAATGCTTGGCTAAGGCTTTTGTAAGTGTAGTCTTACCAGTGCTTTCTGGGCCTATTACCACTATCTTTTTCATGCCATTTTCTTTTTCCACTGAACGTAGCCGATTGTTGCAAGTATAACATACAATCCGAATAAACCAGCGCTTAAAGTTAGGTCTCTACTATAATAAAGGTATATGGAAGCTAGATCAATAACAATCCAGTAGAGCCAGTTTTCAACAACTTTTTTGGTTACCATATAAGTAGCCGATATACTAAATATAGTAGTAGCAGAATCTAGGTAGGGTAGTTTGGCCTTTGTAAATTGATCAAAATAATATCCCAAACAAATGCTTATTGCTGCGCTAATAACTAGGATGATCAAATGCTTCTGTTTAGGCCAGCTTATTATGTTAGTGTCTTTTTTTGGTTTATTCCATTGAATATAGCCATAGATAGCCATGATCAGATAAAAAATTTGCAAGCCTGTTTCTGGATAGAGTTGGGCGCTAAAGCAAATTTGAATGTAAAGAATTACGCTAATTGCTGCTGCAAGCCAACACCAAATGCTTTCTTTAGCGGCAAGAATTACGTACAGAATTGCAAAAAAAACTGCTATTATTTCAATGTTAGTCATTAAAATTGTGGCTTTTCTTGTAGGTGTGAATTAATGACTTTTAAATTGAAAACTACCTTATGCTCGTTTAAGAATACTTGCTTCATTTCAGAGTTTATAGCAATCATAACTTTATCGTAGTCGCCAAATACTTGGGTGCTCATTCCGTTGGTTTCCACTATTAAATTAGGGTAGGTGCGTAGTTTTATAATAAAGTCAATAATAGCATCAACGTATTGTTGATGTAGAGGATACATACTAATTTCTATCGAGCACTTCATTGTTTGATAAGTTATATTGGTGAATGGCTTCTGAAATTTCGGATATTAATTTCGGATTGTTTTCTATGCTGTTACCAACTACAATTAGATCTGCTCCGGCTCTGCAGTTTTCTGCAGCTTTTTCTCCAGAACTTATTCCGCCGCCAACAATAATAGGTATGTCAATAGACTGCCTTACTTTTTTAATCATTTCTTTAGAAACAGGATTTTGAGCTCCGCTTCCTCCATCCATAAAGATGAGTTTAAGTCCTAACATTTCTCCTGCCATTGCGGTACAGGCAGCTACGTCGTTCTTTTCATGAGGAATAGGAGTAGTGTTGCTCATGTATGATGCCGTAGTAGGTTTGCCGCTGTCTATAAGCATATAGCCGGTTGCTATAACTTCTACATTACTTGCTTTTAGTAATGGAGCAGTAATTACTTGTTTTCCAATAAGCATGTCGGCATTTCTTCCAGAAATAAGAGAAAGAAATAAAATTCCGTCGGCATCTTTATTTACTTGCATTGCGTTTCCGGGAAACAAGATAACAGGTATCTTGCTTATTTCTTTAAGAAAAGAAATGCACTGATTCATACTGTCGTTGGTTAGAAGAGATCCTCCAACAAAAAAGAAATCTACTTTTGATTGGTGAGCAAGCTCAACCATAGATCTTAATTGACTTAAATCCTGCTTGTCAGGGTCAATTAAAACAGCAAACATCTTTTTGTTAAGCGTTCTGTTTTCTTCTATTTTTTGGTATAAATTCATAGTGCAAAGTTAACTATTCATAATAATACATAAGTACATGATCGTCAAATTTTTCAAAATTCAATTTTATGCATTGATCAAACATGTAGCAAATTACAAAATCTTTTTCTATAGCCTCCACTCTTAAATCTTTGATAAAATCTATGTTTCCTACTTGATGAATTTTGAACATGCATTCTTTTGCGCTCCAGCAAATGCTGGCACTTTCTTGGTCTTTAAATTTTAAAGTCTCC
>JABAYQ010000040.1:2245-4066 GCA_018608925.1 Cryomorphaceae bacterium
GTCTCCTGATTGCTCATAAACTTCGAAGAAAGTTTTAGTGCTTTAGGTCGTATTTGTTCTATATCGATTGCTGCTTTTTTTTGCGATAAGATAACTCCAACGTATTTATTAGTATGGGAGATAGAGATTGCTCCCTTTTCGACTTGAGGAGCGCCATATTTGTTATGACTGACGTTTAATTGTGGCCACAGACTTTTTATTAATTGACGTGTATTGATCCATTCGTCTATTTTTTTTTGATTTTTAATGTCATTAGGCACCACCAATTGATGGGAAATGTTTGGATCGATAAGGTCAATCGCCAAAGAAAATTCTTTGTTTTTTAGATGCTTGAAAATCGTTTTCATTGAATGGCAAATTACAAGAAATAATAGCTAATATTTCGTATTTTTGTACCCTAATTTATAAATCATGAACACTACAGTGGAAAATTTATCGTACAAAGTTAAAGATATGTCTCTAGCAGAGTGGGGGCGTAAAGAAATTATTTTAGCAGAAGCTGAAATGCCAGGTTTGATGTCTTTAAGACATGAGTTTGGTAAAGATCAGCCATTGAAAGGAGCCAGAATTGCTGGTTGTTTGCATATGACTATTCAGACTGCTGTATTAATAGAAACATTAACTCATTTAGGTGCTGAGGTTTCTTGGTCTTCTTGTAATATTTTTTCTACACAAGATCACGCAGCAGCAGCAATTGCAGCAACAGGAGTTCCTGTTTACGCTTGGAAAGGAATGACTGAGGAAGAGTTTGAGTGGTGTATCGAAAAAACAATTCATGCTTTTGAAGGAGATAAGCCTTTAAATATGATTTTGGATGATGGTGGTGATTTAACAAATATGGTTTTTGATCACTTCCCAGAATTAGCGGAAGGAATTAAAGGACTGTCAGAAGAAACTACTACTGGTGTCTTGAGATTATACGAAAGAGAGAAAAAAGGAACTTTATATGTTCCCGCTATTAATATTAACGATTCGGTTACTAAGTCTAAATTCGACAACAAATACGGTTGTAGAGAGTCTTTAGTAGATGGTATTCGTCGTGCTACAGATGTAATGATTGCTGGTAAAGTAGCTGTTGTTGCTGGTTTTGGTGATGTAGGTAAAGGATCTGCTGAATCTTTAAGAGGAGCTGGAGCAAGAGTAATTGTTACAGAAATTGATCCTATTTGTGCTCTACAAGCTGCAATGGAAGGTTTTGAAGTTAAAAAGATGGAAGACGCTGTTAAAGAGGCTGATATTGTTGTTACTGCAACTGGTAATAAAGACATTATTATGGGTCGTCACTTTGAGGCTATGAAAGATAAAGCTATCGTTTGTAATATCGGTCACTTCGATAACGAAATTGATGTTTCTTGGTTAAACGATAACTGGGGTGAAACAAAAGATAATATTAAGCCACAAGTAGATAAGTACACTATCGATGGAAAAGATATTATTTTGTTGGCAGAAGGTAGATTAATCAACCTAGGTTGTGCTACTGGTCACCCATCATTCGTAATGTCTGCTTCGTTTACTAACCAAGTAATAGCTCAAATGGAGCTTTGGGATAATGCAGCTAGCTACGAAAACAAAGTATATACATTGCCTAAGCACTTAGACGAAAAAGTTGCAAGACTTCACCTTGCTAAGATTGGGGTTGAATTAGATGAGCTTAATGCTGATCAAGCAAGCTACATTGGAGTAGATGTAGTTGGTCCTTATAAGCCAGAGTATTACAGATACTAATTTTGTTTATTGAGAAAAATATCATAATCTTGTTATTCTTAACAAGATTATGATATGAAATTCTCATTAAATTTATTGCTTGCTACTTTTCTTTTA
>JABAYQ010000089.1:0-1183 GCA_018608925.1 Cryomorphaceae bacterium
AAGAAGGAAGAACAAGAAAATAGTAAGGTAAATAAACCTATTGATTTTTTCATAAGATGATAATATTTAGAATTTTAAAATGCAAATATAAAAAAAAGCGACAGGCTATGTCGCTTTTTAAAAAATGAAGTAAATAAGCAGTGTTATTTACTCTTTAGTTTCCGGTGTGTTATCATCCGAAACGTCTGTATTATTTTCACTAATATCAGTGTTGTTTTCAGAAACAATAGTAGTATCAATATCATCAGTAGATTCTTCTTCTGTTGAAGCAGGAACTTTTGCAACTGCAGCAATCGAATCTTCTCCTCTAAGTTTAATAATTCTAACTCCTTGAGTCGCTCTTCCCATTTGTCTTAGGTCAGCAACAGAAATACGAATGGTTATACCTGATTTATTAACAACCATTAAGTCGTTTTCATCATTAACATTTTTAAGAGATATAAGATTACCAGTTTTTTCGGTAACGTTAATAGTTTTAACACCTTTACCTCCTCTATTAGTAATTCTGTAATCTTCAATGCTAGAACGCTTACCGTATCCGTTTTCTGAAACAACAAGTACATCAGAGTTAAAGTCATCAACACAAATCATTCCAACAACTTCATCTTTATCGTTTGCAAGGGTTACTCCTCTTACACCTGAAGCTGTTCTACCCATAGGTCTAACTTTCTCTTCTTCAAATCGGATAGCTTTACCAGATTTAACAGCCATCATGATTTGAGAATTACCAGTAGTTAATTTAGCTTCTAGCAACTGATCGCCTTCTCTAATAGTAATTGCGTTAATTCCGTTTTGTCTTGGCTTAGAATAAGAAACTAAAGGAGTTTTCTTAATTTGTCCTTTAACAGTACACATTACTACGTAATGATTTGAGATGTATTCTTCATCTTTTAAATCTTTAGTGTTAATGTATGCCATTACTCTATCGTCAGAAGGAATATTAATCATGTTCTGAATAGCTCGTCCTTTGGATGTTTTAGCACCTTCAGGAATTTCGAATACTCTTAACCAGAAACACTTACCTTTTTCAGTGAAGAATAGCATGTAATCATGGTTGTTAGCAACAAATACTTCTTGTAAGAAGTCAGCATCTCTTGTAGTAACCCCTCTTGCTCCTACTCCTCCTCTATTTTGAGATTTATATTCGGTAAGATTAGTTCTTTTAACGTAACCTAAATGAGAT
>JABAYQ010000089.1:1193-2477 GCA_018608925.1 Cryomorphaceae bacterium
TAACTACCTCTTCATCAGGAATCATATCTTCAATTCGGAAGTCACCACCAGCATATTCTATAACGGATCTTCTTTCGTCACCAAACTTTTCTTTTACTTCGTTTAGCTCAGATTTAATAATGTCCATTCTGATACTTTCATCACCTAAAATTTCTTTTAAGCCTGCGATTGTTTTCATTAGTTCATCGAATTCTGCCTTGATCTTGTCTCTTTCAAGACCAGTAAGTTTTTGCAATCTTAAATCAAGAATTGCTCTAGCCTGAATTTCAGTTAATGAGAATGTTTTTATCAAGCCATTTCTAGCTTCTTCAGGAGTTTTAGAAGATCTAATTAAAGAGATAACAGCATCAAGATTATCTAAAGCAATAAGCAATCCTTCTAATATGTGAGCTCTTTTTTCCGCCTGATCTAATTCAAACTGAGTTCTTCTTACAACAACTTCATGTCTGTGCTCTACGTAATGACCAATTATTTCTTTTACGTTTAATTGCTCAGGACGCCCTTTAACAAGTGCAATATTATTTACACTGAATGAGGACTGTAGTTGAGTATATTTAAAAAGCTTGTTAAGAACAATATTAGGAATTGCATCTCTTTTTAATTCATAAACAACTCTCATACCATTTCTATCAGACTCATCACGAATATCATGAATACCCTCTAGTCTTTTAGAGTTTACTAAGTCTGCAGTTTTCTTAATCATTTCAGCTTTATTTACCATGTATGGTATCTCTGAAACAACTATAGCCTCTCTATTTCCTACTACTTCAAAACTAGTTTTTGCTCTAATAACAACTCTTCCTCTACCAGTTTCGAATGCGCTCTTAACACCATCGTATCCGTAGATAATTCCACCTGTTGGAAAATCAGGAGCTTTTATATGCTGCATTAAACCTGCAATGTCAATATCTCTATTGTTAATGTATGCAATAGTAGCATCTACCACCTCAGTAAGGTTGTGTGGAGGCATGTTTGTAGCCATACCAACAGCAATACCAGAAGTTCCATTACACAACAAGTTAGGAATACGAGCTGGCAATACTACAGGCTCTTTAATTGTATCATCAAAGTTTAATTGATAATCAACCGTATTTTTATCTATATCTGAAAGTAACTCTTCAGCAGTTTTTCTTAATCTCGCTTCAGTATAACGCATGGCGGCAGGACTATCACCATCAATAGAACCAAAGTTACCTTGGCCATCTACCAACATATATCTCAAAGACCATTCTTGGGCCATACGTACCATAGTATCGTATACAGAGGAGTCACCGTGTGGGTGAA
>JABAYQ010000089.1:2487-4045 GCA_018608925.1 Cryomorphaceae bacterium
GCTCTAGAAACAATAACAGACATCGAATAATCGATGTACTTTGACTTCATTTCATCCTCAATATTTATAGCAATAATTTTTTCTCCTTCAGCCATTTATAGTTATATTATGTTTTATTAAATACTCAACGAATTTAACCAAATGAAAAAAAACTAACCTAATTTTTTAGATTAATTATTAACATCATTAATGTTGATAAATGAAACCTAACAAAATGCTTTATCGTATTATCTAATTGTTAATTTTACTTAACTATTTAACTATTGTTTTAATCTTAAATAAACTATCTATATGGACGCTAAATTTTCACCAAGACTAAACGACGTACTAGGTTACAGCAGAGAAGAAGCTCTACGATTAGGTCATAATGCTATTGGCCCAGAGCACTTACTATTAGGTATTTTAAGAGACGGCAAAGGAAGTGCTGTTATGCTTCTTAAAGCTCTGAATGTTGACTTACTTGCATTAAGAAAAATTATTGAAAACGCTGTTTCTAACAATGAAAAGAGCGAATACTCTAGTGCGGACCATATTGAGCTTAAGAAACAAGCTGCAAAAGCAATCAAACTCACTCATTTAGAGCTAATGATTTTCAAGAGTAATGAAATCAGAACTGCTCATTTATTACTATCCATGCTTAAGGATGAAGACAGTGTTGTTACAAGATCTCTTCAACAGTTTGATGTTGACTACGAAATAATTAAAACAGAATTTAGTCAAATGCTTCCAGAAATAGAACCGGACTATAATGAAGATATTAGTTCAAGTCCTGAAGCTAAGTTTGGTGAAGAGGAATCAGATTCATCAGAAGAGTTTTTCTCGCAAAAACAAAGTAGGCCTAAGTCAAATAAGTCAAAAACACCTGTTTTAGACAACTTTGGAAGAGATTTAACCAAAATGGCTAGCGAAGATAAACTTGACCCTATTGTTGGAAGAGAGGATGAAATAGAAAGGGTATCACAAATACTAAGTAGAAGAAAGAAAAACAATCCTATTCTTATAGGAGAACCAGGAGTTGGTAAATCTGCAATAGCTGAAGGACTTGCTTTAAGAATTGTACAAAGAAAAGTATCTCGTGTTCTTTTCAACAAACGTATTATCTCATTAGACCTAGCTGCTTTGGTTGCTGGAACTAAATATAGAGGTCAGTTTGAAGAAAGAATGAAAGCTATATTAAACGAGCTAGAAACAAACTTAGACATCATTTTATTTATTGATGAAATACATACTATAGTAGGTGCTGGTGGAGCTTCCGGTTCTTTAGATGCATCTAATATGTTTAAACCTGCTTTGGCAAGAGGTGAGCTTCAATGTATTGGAGCTACTACTTTAGATGAATACCGTCAGAACATTGAAAAAGACGGAGCTTTAGAAAGAAGGTTTCAGAAAGTAATTGTTGAACCTACTACCATAGATCAAACAATTCAGATACTACATAACATTAAAGAAAAGTACGAAGACCATCATAATGTAATTTATACTGATGAAGCTCTTGAAGCTTGCGTTTCTTTAACAAATAGATATATGAGTGATAGACATTTGCCGGATAAAGCTATTG
>JABAYQ010000047.1 GCA_018608925.1 Cryomorphaceae bacterium
GCTTATTACGATAAGGATACTTTAACAGATAAGTCGGAACGCTTTTTCGTTGCCGAAATAATCAGAGAGAAAATTTTAAAATACTATAGTAAAGAGATTCCTTATTCGGTAGAAATCGAAGTAGAAGAATTTGTTCACGAGGAAAAAATATTAAAGATAAGGGCAATTATTTTTGTTGCTAGAGATTCCCAAAAAGGAATCATTATCGGACATAAAGGAGTGGCTCTCAATAAAGTGGGTACACTAGCAAGAAGAGATATGGAAGTCTTTTTTAAGAAGAAGATTTTCCTAGATTTATATGTTAAGGTAAACAAAGACTGGAGAGATAAGGATAGCCAGTTAAAAAGATTTGGTTACGAAAATTAAATAGAAGTTATGGCAAATATTGTTGCAATTGTAGGAAGACCTAATGTAGGGAAATCAACCTTTTTTAACCGTATGGTTCAAAGAAGGCAAGCTATTGTTGATTCCGTGAGTGGAGTTACTAGAGACAGACATTATGGTAAAACAGATTGGAATGGCCAAGAGTTTTCAATAATTGATACTGGTGGTTATATCATAGGTTCTGACGATATTTTCGAAGAAGAAATTCGTAAGCAAGTTGATTTAGCAATTGATGAAGCAAACGTTATATTGTTTTTGGTAGATGCTCAAATAGGAGTTACTGATCTAGATATTACCGTGGCTAACCACTTAAGAAAAGCTAAAAAACCCCTTATTCTTGTAGCCAACAAAGTAGACAATGCAGCAATAATGCAGCAAGCAGTAGACCTATATTCTTTAGGATTAGGGGAATACTTTTGTATATCGGCTGTAAATGGCTCTGGCACAGGAGAATTGCTTGATGCGGTAGTCGAAAGCTTACCTCCTGAGCCTATTCGTGATGAGACTGATTTGCCAAGGTTCGCTATTGTAGGAAGACCTAATGTAGGGAAATCATCTTTTATCAATGCCTTGGTTGGTGAGGATAGAAATATAGTAACCAATATTGCCGGAACAACTAGAGATTCTCTTGATACTCATTATACCAAATTTGGTCACGACTTTACGCTGGTTGATACTGCTGGAGTAAGAAAGAAAAAAAATGTTCACGAAGATCTTGAGTTTTATTCGGTTATGAGATCTATTCGATCTATCGAATATTCTGATGTTTGTTTGTTGATTATTGACGCAACTTTAGGTTTCGAGTCTCAAGATCAAAGTATTTTCCATTTAGCTGATAAAAACAGAAAAGGGATTGTAATACTAGTTAATAAATGGGATTTAGTTGAGAAAGATACTCATTCTGTTAAAGAGTATGAAGAGATGATTAGAAATAAAATTTCCCCGTTTACAGATGTGCCTATTGTTTTTGTTTCAGCGCTTAATAAACAAAGGTTGTTAAAAGCTCTACAGGTTGCTATTGATGTGTTTAAAGACAGAAAAGCTAGAATTACGACCTCCAAGCTTAATGCTGTAATGCTGCCAATTATAGAGATTACGCCTCCGCCAGCTACTAAAGGTAAGTACGTGAAAATTAAGTTTTGTACTCAGTTACCTACTAAGACTCCGACCTTTGCCTTTTTCGCTAATTTACCTCAATACGTAAAAGATCCGTATAAAAGATTTATCGAAAATAAGCTAAGAGAGAATTTCGATTTCTCTGGAGTTCCGATACAGATTTTCTTTAGAAAGAAATAATTTCTATAGTTTAAAAGCAGTCTTTACCTGATCGATGTAATCTAGTTTCTCCCAAGTAAAAGTTTCTACCTCTACTTTCTTGAAATCATTACCGACTTTAAAAGTTAACTCCTTAGTTTGAGGAGTTCTTCCCATGTGTCCGTATGCTGCTGTTTCTTGATAAATAGGATTCTTAAGTTTCAGTCTATCAATAAGTGCTGCAGGTCGCATATCGAAAATATCGCTTACTTTTTTAGCAATTTCACTATCTTTCATATCCACCTTACAACTTCCGTAAGTGTCTACAAATATTCCCATTGGTTTAGCTACTCCAATTGCGTAAGATACTTGAACTAATATTTTTTCACATACTCCAGCTCCAACCATGTTTTTAGCAATATGTCTGGTAGCGTATGCTGCCGAACGGTCTACTTTAGAAGGGTCTTTTCCTGAAAAAGCACCACCACCGTGGGCACCTCTACCTCCGTAAGTGTCAACAATAATCTTACGACCAGTAAGGCCAGTGTCTCCATGAGGACCACCAATAACAAATTTTCCGGTAGGGTTAATGTGGTATGCTTCTGTGCCAAATAATTTTTGTTGGCGTTCTTCTATTTGAGCTAATACTCTAGGAATTAGGATATTTACTACATCCGATTCTATTTTTTCTTGCATTGCTTTCTCAGCCTGCTCAGGATTTTTTTCGTCGATAATAAACTCATCGTGTTGAGTAGAAACAACAATAGCTTCTATTCTGATTGGCTTATGGTCCTCATCGTATTCGATAGTTACTTGCGATTTGGAGTCTGGACGTAAATAAGTCATTTCTTTTCCTTCTCTTCTAATTGCTGCTAACTCGATAAGAATTCTGTGAGATAGATCTAGAGCCAAAGGCATGTAGTTGTCTGTCTCGTTAGTTGCGTAACCAAACATCATTCCTTGGTCACCAGCACCTTGTTCGTGGTGCATTCCCTTTCCTTGTTCTACTCCTTGGTTGATGTCCTCTGATTGCTCATGAATCGCTGATATTACTCCACAGCTATCAGCATCAAATTGATATTCCGATTTGTTATAGCCTATTTTTCTAATTACATCTCTAGCAACATTCTGAACGTCCACATAAGCGGTAGATTTAACTTCTCCTGAAAGAACGGTAAGACCTGTAGTAACAAGAGTTTCGCAAGCTACTTTAGAGTTAGGGTCTTGCACCAAGAAATTGTCTAATAACGCATCAGAAATTTGATCTGCTACTTTGTCTGGGTGTCCTTCTGAAACAGATTCAGATGTAAAGAAATATGCCATAATATTGGTTTATTTAAAAGTAAAAAACTAGTGAATATAGACGATGCAATTATCCCGTTTTAGCATTTTTAGGAGTGGTTGCAATCAGTCAAATTTGTCCACTTAATATAGGTGCAAATGTATTAAATAATTCATTACAATTTGCAGATTTTTATAGTATTGTTATTTAGTTAAATCTTGAAAATAGGATTCCAAATCAATGTTATCAGCTCTCAGCTGGACCATTGTTTTATCGGCTACAATTTGTCCCTTGTTGATAATAATGACTCTATTGCATATTCTGTCTACTTCTTGCATTATGTGGGTAGAGAGAAGTACTGTTTTGTTCTTGCCGCTATCTTTTATTAAATTTCTAATTTCAACTAACTGATTAGGGTCAAGTCCAGTAGTGGGTTCATCTAAAATTAAAACTTCAGGATCATGAATTAAAGCAGCAGCCAATCCTACTCTTTGTCGATATCCTTTAGAAAGTTGTGAGATTTTTTTATGCTGTTCTTTTTCTAAACCAGTAATAGAAATCATTTCTTCTATTCTGTTTTTAGAAACACCATAAATACCTGCAACAAAAGCCAAATACTCCTTTATGTACATGTCGGTATAAAGAGGATTGTGTTCTGGTAAATAACCAATCTTACTTTTTGTTTCGATAGGATTATCTTTAATGTTCTGACCGCAAACATTAACTTCTCCTTCATCTTTAGAAAGGTAGCAGCAAATAATTTTCATTAAAGTTGATTTTCCTGCTCCGTTAGGACCTAAGAAACCAACGACATCTCCTTCTTTTATTGACAAAGAGACTTCTTTAAGTGCGGCTTGTTGCCCGTAATATTTGCTAACCTTATTTACTTCAATAGACATGTTAGCGAAGATACATAAGATTTGTTTATTTTTTTTGCTTTTTATCGAACTTAACTTAAGGGTTGTATATTTGTATTCATGCAAGGAGTGGTAATAAAATCTACAGGTAGTTGGTATATAGTTAAGACCGAAGATGGTGAGCAGCTAAATTGCCGTATTCGTGGTAAATTCAGAATACAAGGTATTAAAAGCACCAATCCTGTTGTAGTGCTGTCTCTTATACA
>JABAYQ010000035.1 GCA_018608925.1 Cryomorphaceae bacterium
GTGCATCCGCACAAAGAGTAGTAGAAATACTAGACGCTAAAAACCCTATTCTCGATCCTGTAAACCCAATCGGAAAAGCGGCATTTACAGATTCTATAGAAGTAAAAAATATTTTCTTTAAATACGAAGAGGCAATCGTTTCCAACGATATTTCTTTCTCTATAAAAAAAGGCCAGACCCTGGCTATTGTAGGAGAATCGGGAAGTGGAAAATCAACACTGGCAAATTTCTTACCACGTTTTTATGACATCGATAAAGGCCAAATCTTAATTGATAATGTAAGCATAAAGGACTACTTGCTAAAAGACCTGCGCTCCTTAATGGGTATCGTTTCTCAGGAGTCTATCCTATTTAACGATTCGGTTTTTTATAATATTACTATGGGACAGCAAGACGCTAAGATGGAAGACGTAATAGCTGCTGCAAAAACAGCAAACGCCCACGAGTTTATTGAAGAAATGACAGATGGTTACAACACAAAAGTAGGCGACAGAGGAAATAAATTATCGGGTGGACAAAAACAACGTCTCTCCATTGCTCGAGCTATATTTAAAAATCCGCCAATACTTATACTCGACGAAGCCACTTCTTCACTAGATACCAAATCGGAAAAATTAGTGCAAGACGCACTAAAAAAACTAATGGAAAACAGAACATCCTTAGTAATTGCTCACCGACTATCTACCATTCAGAGTGCCGACAACATCTTGGTGCTGAAAAAAGGAAAGGTGGTAGAACAAGGAAATCACCAAGAGCTACTCGATCAAAAAGGCATCTATAAATCGTTGCACGATTTTCAAATGGTAAATTAATCAAAGCCTTTTTTTAATACCTTTGCTTCCCTATGTCGAAACCTCAATATTGCAATAGCTTAACCCAATTTTCTAGACTCAAAACGAGAGAAGTAATGGTTGGTTCTGTAGGAGTCGGAGGAGATAATCCTATCCGAATTCAGTCCATGACCACTACCGACACTATGGACACCATAGCAACAGTAGAGCAGTCCATTAGAATGATTGATGCGGGCTGCGAAATAGTTAGAATAACTGCTCCTAGCAAAAAAGAGGCCCATAACCTACAAAATATAAAAGACGAACTAGCAAAGAGAGGATATAATACTCCTTTGGTAGCAGATATACATTTTACTCCTAATGCGGCAGAAATAGCCGCTAGAATAGTTGAGAAGGTAAGGGTTAATCCTGGCAACTATGCCGACAAAAAGAAGTTCGAACACATAGAATATACCGACCAAACCTATACTTCCGAATTACTAAGAATCAAAGAAAGATTTATTCCGCTTGTCCGAATCTGTAAAGAAGAAGGAACAGCAATGCGAATAGGAACTAATCACGGCTCCTTATCGGACAGAATATTGAGCAGATATGGCGACACTCCACTAGGAATGGTTGAGTCTGCTCTAGAATTTTTACGTATTTGTGAAGAGGAAGGCTACCACAACATCATTTTATCGATGAAGGCAAGCAACACTCAAGTAATGATACAAGCTTACCGACTTCTTATCGTAAAGATGAAAGAAGAAGGAATGAACTACCCCCTACACTTAGGAGTTACCGAAGCAGGAGAAGGAGAAGACGGACGAATCAAATCGGCAGTAGGAATTGGTACTCTCTTAGAAGATGGAATTGGGGATACGGTTAGAGTTTCTCTTACCGAAGAGCCTGAGTTTGAAATACCAGTAGCTCAAGATTTAGTAGCAAGATATTGCGACAGAGAAAAGCACGAGCCTATTGCGGCAATAGAAAACAATCCTATCGATTCGTTTAGCTACCAAAGAAGAAAAACAAGATCGGTATTAAACATTGGAACTAAAAATGTTCCGATAGTAATGCACGATTTTGGTCTCAAAGAAAAAATTAAGCCAGCATCCTTGTTTGCTTTAGGGTATAATTATTCCGTTCCTCTAGACAAATGGAACATTAGTGATATGGCCTGCGATTATGTTTTTTTAGGAGATAAAGAAATCGACTTTCAAATACCAGGAACTTTAGCAATTATTCAGAATCTAAATAGCTGGAAAAACAACTCTCACAAAGAAAGATACTATCCGTTTTTGTCAGCTAAAACCTATTTAGAAGGAGGTGATTTCTCTACTAAAATGAACATGGTTTATGCTTGCCTAAAAGATGTAAGCACCGACTTTATAGAAAAAATAAAAGCCGATAAAACCGTTGTTTTAGTAATCGATAGCTATAACAAACACGCAATGGCAGAGCAGCGTAAATTATTTGTAGAGCTCATCAATCACAATTGCGATGTACCGGTAATTATAGGAAGAGCTTATGGCAATCTAAATATAGAGCAGCTTCAGCTACAAAGCGCAACCGATATGGGTGCTTTACTAAACGATGGCTTGGGCGATGGGGTTTTTATTGCTGCTGAAAATTGCGGTTCCGATCAAATGATTAACCAAACTGGCTTTGGAATATTACAAGCTAGTAGAACTCGTATTTCCAAAACAGAATATATTTCTTGTCCCTCTTGCGGACGAACTCTATTCGACCTTCAAGAAACTACTGCTAAAATTAGAGCCAAAACCAATCATCTTAAAGGGGTTAAAATTGGAATAATGGGCTGTATCGTAAACGGACCAGGTGAAATGGCTGATGCCGATTATGGCTATGTTGGTACTGGGGTTGGAAAAATTACTCTATACAAGGAAAAAGAAGTGGTAGGTCGTAATATAGCCGAAGAACAGGCTGTTGACGCTTTAGTTGACCTTATTAAGAAACACGGAGACTGGGTAGAACCGGTGCTATAAATTAAAAAACACATAATAAAAACCCCCAAGCTAAAAAGCTTGGGGGTTTTCTGTTATTAAGCTAATCTAGTTTTTCACAAATCGGAGGGTCTGATTTCCTTTTTCATTGTAAAGATTAATGAAATAGATTCCTTTGTTGAATTCAGAAATTTGTAAAACTGTTTCGGTATTTACTAATTTTTGTGACAGAACAATCTCTCCCAATACGTTAGTTATTTCCATGTTAAACTCCTCTCCAAACGGAATTTGTATAGTAGCGTTTGAGCTAGTCGGATTAGGATAAACCATAAACCTACCCAATAAAGACTCGCTAATATCGGAAGTTCCTAAATTATAAGGAGCCGAAAGAGCAGTACATCCATCATCATTGCTTACTTCTACCTGATAGCTACCAGATTCTGTAACATTATATTGATAAGAGGTTTCACCATCAATTTCGGTTCCATCTTTTCTCCATTGGTAAGAGGAGTAGTCCTGTGTTGTTTCTAATGTTAATACAAACGGACGGCTAACTATTGGAGTTGCAATCGGACTTAACAAGACCACAGTCGTCGTTACGATAGAATCGCAACATCCGTTTTGAGTACTTAGAGTGTCTATAAAAGTACCTGCTCCCGAATAAACAGAAGATCCTACCTCTATCATTTCTCCATCACAAATCTCTAAAACTTGAGTAAAGAAAACATCGGATGGAATAATAGTAATGCTCAAAGAAACAATAGAGTCACAACCAGCAGCATTTACAAGAGTAATAGTAGTATCGATGCTTTGGTTGTAAACAACTCCATTCCAGCTAATACTTCCTTCTTGACTTAGAGTAACTGAGCTAGAAGTACTTTCTAAAATAGTAAGAGCCAAACTGACAATACTATCGCAGCCGTTAGCATTCATAAGGGTATGTGTCGCTGTTGTATTACTCTCAGTATAAGTATTTCCATCAATCCAAGTATAAGAATCACAAGCTACTTGGGTATCTGTTCCAGAACTAGGCTGATTGATAGTTAAATTAAGAGTAACTATACTATCGCAGCCGTTCGCAGCCATTGCCGTTAGAGTATCGGAATAATTACCCGATGTAGTATAAGTACTATCTGCGAAAGTGAAGCTTGCACAAGCAGACTCTGTTAAATTAGTAACAGGAATTTGTAAAATAGTAAGGTTGAGCCTTGAGATACTATCGTTATTTTCTGTGGTGGTTATAGTATCGTTATACATTCCACTAACAGTAT
>JABAYQ010000055.1 GCA_018608925.1 Cryomorphaceae bacterium
GATGCTCTTCAAGAAGGTTTATCTGAAAGAGGTGCTGAAAAAGATGCTAAAGATGCTAAAGACGCAAAAGCAGCTGCTCCTAAAGAAGATAAAAAAACGGATTCTCCAAAAGAGACTACGGTAGAATCTAAATAATAAAATTTAAAAGATATTTAAGATGATAAAGATTACAGCTTCCGATGTAAATGCTTTAAGAAAGCAAACCGGTGCAGGTATGATGGATTGTAAAAATGCTTTAGTTGAAGCGGAAGGAAATCATGATGCAGCAGTAGATATTCTTAGAAAGAAAGGTCAGAAAATTGCTGCTAAAAGAGCGGATAGAGCAGCAACAGAAGGTGTTGTGTTATCTGCTTCTGATGGCGGATTTGGCGCTTTGATTTCTTTAAATTGTGAAACAGATTTTGTTGCTATAAACGAAGGTTTTATTGCATTAGCTCAATCTTTCCTAGATGCAGCAATGGCTCACAAGCCAACAAATATGGATCAATTAATGGCTATCGAATTAAACGGTATGACTATTTCTGACAAAATCACTGAGCAAACTGGTGTTATTGGAGAAAAGTTAGACTTATCAAGATTTGAAATTGTTGAATCTGATTTTGTTGCTTCATACATACACGGAGGAAATAAACTAGCTACTTTAGTAGGTCTTACTGATCAGGTAGATACTCAAATAGGAAAAGATGTAGCAATGCAAGTTGCTGCAATGAGTCCTGTTTCTGTAGATAAAGATTCTGTATCTCAAGAAGTTATTGATAAAGAATTGGAAGTAGCTAAAGATCTTGCTCGTCAAGAAGGCAAGCCTGAAGAGATGCTAGATAAAATTGCTAATGGTAGACTAAACAAGTTCTTTAAAGAAAATACGCTTCTAAATCAGGAGTTCATTAAAGAATCAAAAACTAGCGTTGCTCAATACTTAGATAAGCAAAAGAAAGGTCTAACAGTAACCTCTTTCAAAAGAGTTGGCTTAGGATTATAAAATTTTAAAAATATTAAAAAGAGAGTGTTTTCACTCTCTTTTTTTTTGTCTAAATTTACACTATGAAGTACAACAGAATATTACTAAAATTAAGTGGAGAATCTCTAATGGGTTCAAAGCAATTTGGTATTGACACCGAAAAACTTTCTAGCTATGCTTTAGAAATTAAGCAAGCTGTCGAAGCAGGTGTAGAGGTTGCTGTTGTAATTGGAGGTGGAAATATATTTAGAGGCGTTCAGGTAGAAGGTGAAGGATTGGATAGAGTGCAAGGGGACCACATGGGAATGCTTGCTACTATTATTAACGGAATGGCACTTCAGTCCTCTTTAGAAAAAGAAGGAGTTAAAACTCGATTGATGACCGCAATAAAAATGGAGCAAGTAGCAGAACCTTATATTAGGAGAAGAGCTATCCGACATTTACAAAAAGGTAGAGTTGTTATTTTTGGTGGAGGAACAGGAAACCCTTATTTTACTACGGATACTGCAGCTACTCTTAGAGCAATAGAAATTGAAGCAGACATTATTTTAAAAGGAACACGTGTAGATGGTATTTACACTGCTGATCCTGAAAAAGATAAAACTGCTACCAAATACGATACTATATCATTTAAAGAAGTATACGAAAAAGGCTTAAACATTATGGACATGACAGCCTTTACTTTGTGTAATGAAAATAAATTACCAATTGTTGTGTTTGACATAAACAAATCACAAAACTTAATCAAAATGTTAAAGGGAGAGTCAGTAGGTACTCTTGTTAACTTTTAATCCTCTTTATTATGGAAGAAATTAACTTTATTATAGATAGTGCCAAAGAGCAAATGAGTTCTAATATTGATCATTTAGATCATGCGTTCTCTAAAATTAGAGCTGGGAAAGCTTCTCCAAGTATGCTCGATAACGTAAGTATAGATTATTATGGATCAGTTACGCCACTTGGTCAATCTTCAAACATTAACACTCCTGATGCCAGAACAATTACGGTTCAGCCTTGGGACAAGACTATGTTAGAAGTAATGGATAAAGCAATCCTTGATTCTAATTTAGGTTTTACTCCTATGAATAATGGAGAGATGTTAATTATTAATATCCCACCTTTAACTGAAGAGCGTCGTAGAGATTTAGCTAAAAAAGCAAAATCAGAATCGGAAAATGCTAAAATTAGTATCCGAAATGCTAGAAAAGAAGCTAATGATGAATTAAAAAAAATAGATTCTGTTTCTGAAGATTTAATTAAAGACGCAGAAGAACAGATTCAAAAACTAACCAACGAATTTACTTCTAAAGTAGACGCTACTTATTCTGTAAAAGAGGTTGAAATAATGACTGTATAATCTGTCTTATGGCTCATATAATCTTTAATTTCTAAATTATATTTTTATGTGGGCTGTGATTGCTAGAACTATTTTAAGATACCGAGCTGTATTCGTATGGCTAATCTTGGCATTCACTTATTTTATGTACCAACAATCTGATAATGTCAGATTGTCTTACGAAATGGCGAGGCTATTACCTCACGATTCGGAAACCCAACTAGATTATAATTATTTTGTAGATAAGTTTGGCGAAAGCGACAACCTAATGCTTATCGGAGTAGACATAGACTCCTTTTTTGTTTATCAAAAGTTTTCTAAGTGGCAAAAATTTAGCGAAAGTCTAAAAACAATTGATGGAGTTAATAATGTTTTTTCAATTGTTGATGCAGTTGATTTAAAGAAGAATGAAAAGCAAAAGAAATTCGAATCGTATAAGATTTTCGAATCGGTTAAAAATCAAGCTGATTTAGATAAATCTTTTGAGAAGTATAAACAATTACCTTTTTACAACGATCGGTTTATAAATGATAAGGCAGCGGTTCTTATTCTAAATTTAGATGATAAGTTTATCGGAAGTAGTAAAAGGAAAGAACTAATTTCTTCCATTACCTCCTTAGGAGATCTGTATAGCAAAGAGTCTACCAACAAAATATATTATTCCGGACTTCCGTATTTAAGAACTACCAATTCTGAAATGATACGAAATGAGGTGAGGCTCTTTATCATTCTTGCTATGTTGGTTACCGCTATTATTTTATTTCTGTTTTTCAGATCTGTTAAAGCGATGCTTATTTCCATGCTAATAGTAGCGATAGGGGTAACCTGGTCATTCGGAACTCTTGCTATTTTAGATTACGAAATTACTATTCTATCAGCTTTAATTCCTCCCTTGCTTATTGTTATTGGAGTTCCTAATAGTATTTTCTTAATCAATAAGTACCACAACGAATTTAAAGCCCACGGAAATAAGTCCAAAGCTCTGGTAAGAATGATTAAAAGAGTAGGTAATATTACTATTCTTACTAATACGACTACTGCTCTTGGTTTTGCTACATTTATTTTAACATCTAGTCAAGACTTAAGGCAATTTGGTTTAGTTGCATCCTTAAACATATTTGCGGTATTCTTTCTTTCTTTATTGTTGATACCAATATTATTGAGTTATATCAGCCCTCCAAAGCAAAGGCATACCAAACATTTAGACAGAAAATGGATTCATTATATAACCACTAAAATCATTTATTGGGTTACCCATCGTAGAGAACACATTTATGTGTACACTGTAATTATTGCGGTAGTTGCTTTTTTTGGATTATTGAAGATGAAGACTTCAGGAAACATTACCGATGATATCCCTAAAGACACTGAGTTTTATCAGGGGATAAGTTTCTTCGAAAAGAATTTTAATTCTGTTTTACCTTTCGAAATAACCATTGATACCCACCGTAAAAATGGAATGACCCGCTTGTCTACACTTAAGAAAATTGATATGATGGTGGATACTTTAGCTACATACCCTCAGTTTTCTAGATCTATATCAATGATTGATGCCGTGAAATTTTTTAAACAAGCGGTATATAACGGTAATTCTAAATATTACGAATTGCCTAATTCACAAGAAAAAAATTGGTTGTTGAATTATGCGGATAATAGCGATATTTCATCGACTTGGATCTGTCTCTTAT
>JABAYQ010000166.1 GCA_018608925.1 Cryomorphaceae bacterium
ATGTTATGTCGTGTTGTAGAAGAAGTCCTTTTAAAATTTCTAATTGATAGACCTGATCACTGCTTTTTATTGTTACCCAGTTCTGACTCATTTATGATTTTTTTTGTGTTGCTTTTGGTTTTTCTTCTTGTTCAACCTCTTTTTTTGCAACCTTTTTAGTTGTTTTTTTTACAACTTTTTTAGGTTCTTTTTTCGCAACTTTTTTAGCCTTCACTTCTATCTCCTCAGCTTTGTCCCAAGGTCTCGGACCAAAGATTGCTAATAAATCTTCTTTAAAAATAACTTCTTTTTCTAGAAGTAATTCAGCTAATTTAGTCAGTTTGTCTTTATGTAAAGATAGTAGTTGAATTGTTTCTTGGTAACACTTTTCAATTAAATTACTAACCTCTTCATCTATTGTTTTTGCTGTAGCTTCACTGTAAGGTTTAGTAAAACTATCTCCTCCGCTGGAGTCGTAAAAACTGATATTACCAATTTTTTTATTTAGTCCGTATACAGTAACCATAGAATAAGCCTGTTTAGTCACTTTTTCTAAATCACTTAATGCTCCTGTCGATATTTTATTGAATATCACTTGTTCAGCTGCTCTACCACCAAGTGTAGCACACATTTCGTGTGTCATTTGTTCGGTCGTAGTAAGTTGTCTTTCTTCAGGTAAGTACCAAGCTGCACCTAGAGATCTTCCTCTTGGTACAATAGTTACTTTCACTAGTGGTGATGCATATTTCATAAACCAACTTACTGTTGCGTGTCCAGCCTCGTGAAATGCTACTGTTCTTTTTTCTTCTCTAGAAACAATCTTATTTTTCTTTTCTAAACCACCAATGATTCTATCCACAGCATCTAAGAAGTCTTGTTTCCCTACTTTCTTCTTGTTTTTTCTTGCAGCAATTAAGGCAGATTCGTTACAAACGTTTGCAATATCAGCTCCAGAAAAACCAGGTGTTTGTTTAGAAAGAAAATCGATGTCTACATTTTTTTCTAGCGTCAAAGGTTTAATATGAACACTAAATATTTCTTTTCTTTCATTTACGTCAGGAAGGTCAACATATATTTGTCTATCAAATCTTCCTGCTCTTAATAAAGCTCTGTCTAAAACGTCAGAACGGTTAGTAGCTGCAATTACAATTACTCCTGAATTAGTGCCAAAACCATCCATTTCAGTTAATAACTGATTAAGAGTATTTTCTCTCTCGTCGTTACCTCCTGTCATATTATTCTTGCCTCTTGCTCTACCAATAGCATCAATCTCATCAATAAATATGATAGATGGTGCTTTCTCTTTTGCTTGTTTGAAAAGGTCTCTTACTCTTGAGGCACCTACACCTACAAACATCTCTACAAAATCAGAACCTGATAAAGAGAAAAAAGGAACCTGAGCTTCGCCAGCAACTGCTTTTGCAAGTAATGTTTTACCTGTTCCTGGAGGGCCAACCAATAGCGCTCCTCTAGGAATTTTACCCCCTAATGCAGTATATTTTTTTGGTTTCTTTAAGAAGTCTACAATTTCTTCTATTTCTTCTTTAGCACCTTTTAAACCCGCAACATCATTGAATGTTACATTTACTTTTGTTTTATCAAATAGTGTTGCTTTAGATTTTCCTATGTTGAATATTTGACCGCCAGGGCCTCCGCCTCCGCCACTCATTCTTTTCATAAGAAACATCCAGATAGCAATCATTATAAGAATAGGGAATATCCACCCTAAGGTATCACCTAAGACATTTTTTTCAGTCGTGTAAGTGATATTGACTCTGTCTTCTTTTTCGAAATCTTTTTGAGCATCATTTAATTGAGCGAAAAACACATCATCGGAACCGATTTGAAAAACATAGTGAGGGCCTATGTTTTCAGAGTTACTGATAGGGTTTGTTCTAACCTCTTTATGGTATTCTCTTTTAAGAGACTCTTTTTTGATGTAAACCTTTACATACTTATCGTTTACGATTTCTAATTTCTGTACTTCTTTCTTTTGAAGCATATCTCTATTAACCTCTTGCCACGAACTATCTTTCGTGTTAGAGCTAGAGTTTAATAACTGAACACTTAGAAATAGCAATGCTATGATAGCGTATATCCAGTAAAAGTTGAATTTAAATGTTTTAGGTTCTTTCTTTTCTTTCATAGAAAATTATTATTTTATGTGATTAATTACCGCGTCCCCCCATAGTTTTTCAATATTGTAAAAGTCTCTAATCTCTTTTTGAAAAACATGAACAACCACATTGCCGTAATCAAGTAATATCCACTCTCCACTTTGCATTCCTTCTTTGCTAAAAGGCTTGTCGCTAAGAGTTTTTAAGGTTTCTTCAATAACCGAATCTGCTATTGCATTAACGTGAGTATTTGAAGTACCGTGACAAATTATAAAATAATCGCAAACGGCAGTTTCAATATCCTTAAGGTTAAGACTTATGATTTCGTTAGCCTTTATATTCTGCATTCCTTCAATCACAACATTGTTTAAAATGTCAGAATTATTGATGTTATCTTGATTCGTCATTAAATAAATTATAGTTTATTTTTAAGAGGTACAAAAATAATGTTTTTTTATCCTTAATTTGCTTTATGAACACTTTGATTATAGGACATAAAATTATTCGTTTAGATAATGTAAACTCTACCAATTCTTTTTTGAGTGAAAATCTAAATGACAGCAGTTTTTTTGAAGGTGTTGTAGTAGTTGCAAATGCCCAGACCCAAGGTAGAGGCCAGGGTGAAAATTTATGGCATTCCAATTCAGGAGATAATTTATTATTTAGTGTTCTTCTTCAGCCAAAATGCGATTTAATTTATCAGTTTTATCTTAATCAATTCATTGCTGTTTCTATTTGCCAAACACTTATGCAGTTCGGTTTAGATTGTCAAATAAAATGGCCAAATGACATCTTAGTTAATAAAAAGAAAATTGCAGGAATTTTAATTGAGAACAAGATTCAAGGCAGAATGCTACATTCTTCTATTGTAGGTGTCGGATTAAATGTTAACCAATCTGATTTTCCCGATCAATTGATTAATCCTACTTCGATGAAGCTTTTGTTAAAAGATTCAATAGATATTAACCAAGTATTAGAAACCTTGATTGTTCAATTAGAAAAACACTATTTTCAGTTTAAAAGAAATGAGCTAAATGTTATTAATGAGAACTATCAGTCTCTACTATTTAAAAGAAATGAGAAAGCGTATTTTATAATTAAAGGCAAAAGAGTAGAAACTATAATTAGAGAGGTTAACAAGCAAGGCGAAATTGTATTAGAGATAGATAATGAATTGAAATCTTTTTCTAATTCGCAAATAAAAATGATTAAGGAATAAGCTTTAACTTCTCTGTTAATGTATTCAAGAAGTTTGTTAGAGGTTTCTGTACCATCATTTTCATCATGCTATTTAATTCAGCATCAAAAGTAAATTGAGCATAACAAGATGATTCGTCTATGTTTTCTAGATTACAATTTAAACTAAAATCGAGCTTTCCATCTCTAGAAATCATTCTTACTAAAGAGTAAGGTGTTTTTTCTTCTATCTTAAGATGTATAGTTGGCATTCCTTGTATTGAAAAAGAACAATCGTTTTGGGTAACTTTAAGGTCTTTGACTTCTGGAGGCATTAAATGAACGAAATTATTAAAATCAGAGATGAATAAAAAAACTTGTTCGTCAGATTTATTTACAATAGTTTTATTACTCTCAATCATGATTATCTATTCCATTTAGAAGGATTTGACCTCCATTCTTTTAATAAAGACAAATCTGATTCGGTTATATATTTTGTGTCAAGAGCTTGCTCAATTAGAGTATCGTAATCCCCTAAAGTGAAAAGTTCGCAGTCGTGATTTTCAAAATTTTCTTTTGCTTTGTCAAGACCATAAGTAAAAATAGCAGCCATTCCCTTAACAATACATCCAGTTGATTTGAGGGCATCTACAGCAGCTAAGCTACTTTTCCCACTGCTTATAAGGTCTTCTATTACTACAACAGAT
>JABAYQ010000052.1 GCA_018608925.1 Cryomorphaceae bacterium
TAATTTACCTTCTTTAAATAAATTAATCTTTGTTTTTTTATCTTGAAAAAACTGAGATTGTACGCTTACATTAATAGGAAACATATTTCCTAAAAAAGCTAAGTCATTATTAAAAACATGATTTATTTTTAAATCTTTATTCTTGGCAGTATCTCCAACAGCAAGAGTGTATACAGGACAATTAACATCAAAGTTTATATAATTAGGGTTTTTGCCATAATTATACAACCCATCGCTTACTAAAACTAGAGCAATAAGATTTTTCCCCGAATAAACATCGGATATCTCCTGAATAAATTGAGAAATATTGGTCTTTTTATTTGTAAAATCAGGATCCTGACTTAGCTTGGTTGACTCTCCAAAAACATAGGTTTGAAATTGAAAATCGTTTAGGTTAGATTCCGAAAATTGGCTCAGATTAGCTATTAACTGATTTTGCAAGATCAAACTATCACTTGCTCTAAGCATGGATGCCGAATTGTCTATTCCAAAAACAATAATTGGTTTTTCCTTTTCAACTATTTCTAAATTTATTACTGGCTTTAGCAGAAAGAAGCACAATAAAAAAACAGTGCAGAATCTCAATACACTTAATAGTATAGCCCATTTTTTCTCAAAATCGGAAGATCTATATAATACATAAGAAAATAGAGCTGCAACAATAAAGCAGACTATTAACCAAGCAATAGAATATTCTGTGCTGATTTGAAACATTAGGTTAACATTCCTCCACAAACATTTAACACCTGACCACTAATGTATGTAGACATATCGGAAGCTAAAAACAAGCTAGCATTGGCGATATCTTGAGTTGACCCTCCTCTTTTTAAAGGAATAGAATCTGTCCACCCTTTTACAATTGCAGGATCTAGAGAAGCTGTCATTTCTGTTTCTATAAAACCTGGAGCAATTGCGTTACATCTTATATTACGAGAACCTAACTCAAGTGCCGTCGATTTAGTGAAACCTATCATTCCAGCTTTTGATGCTGCGTAATTAGCCTGACCTGCATTTCCTTTCACTCCTACTACAGAACTCATATTAATGATAGATCCAGACCTTTGCTTCAACATTGGTCTAAGAACAGCTTTAGTAAGGTTAAATACAGATTTAAGATTTATTTCCATTACTCTATCAAAATCCTCTTCGCCCATTCGCATCAAAAGATTATCCTTTGTAATACCAGCGTTATTAACCAAAACATCAATAGATCCGAATTCCTTCATTACATCATCGGCTAAAACCTGAGCAGAGTCAAAAATAGATGCATCCGATTTAAAACCTTTAGCGTTTATTCCGAAAGCAGATAGTTCTTGTTCTAATTCTTTAGCTTTTTGATCCGATGATAGATATGTAAAAGCAATGTTTGCTCCTTGTTTAGCAAATTCGATAGCAATACCTTTTCCTATACCTCTTGAGGCACCAGTAATGATTGCCGTTTTTCCTTGTAATAAACTCAAAATATTATTTTTTAATTAATAGACTCAAATATAAATTTTTAAAACAAAAAAAGGTGCTAAAAAGCACCTTTAAAATTATATTAGTGTGAGCAATTATGCATTTACACTCATTAGTTCTGCCATTTTAGCTCCAATTTTTGCAGGAGAAGCAACAACATGAATTCCACATTCGCTCATAATCTTCATTTTAGCTTCAGCAGTATCGTCTTCTCCACCAACAATTGCGCCAGCGTGACCCATTGTTCTTCCTTTTGGAGCAGTTTGTCCAGCAATAAACCCAACAACTGGCTTCGTACCATTTGCTTGAATCCATTTAGCAGCATCAGCTTCTAACTGGCCACCTATCTCACCTATCATGATAATTCCGTCCGTATCAGGGTCGTTCATTAACATTTCTACTGCTTCTTTAGTAGTTGTTCCGATAATCGGGTCACCACCAATTCCTATTGCAGTTGATATACCTAAACCAGCTTTCACTACTTGATCAGCTGCTTCGTAAGTTAAAGTTCCTGACTTAGAAACTACACCTATTCTTCCTTGTTTAAATACAAAACCTGGCATAATACCACATTTTGCTTCTCCCGGACTAATAACACCAGGGCAGTTAGGTCCAACTAAAGTACAGTCAATATCTGAAATAAATTCTTTCACAACAATCATGTCTTTGGTAGGAATACCTTCTGTAATACAGATAATAACCTTAACACCTGCGCTAGCTGCTTCCATTATTGCATCAGCTGCAAATGCAGGAGGAACAAAAATCATAGAAGTGTTAGCTCCTACTTTTTCTACCGCCTCTGAAACAGTATTAAATACTGGTCTGTCAAGATGAGTTTGCCCTCCTTTACCAGGAGTTACACCACCAACAACATTTGTTCCGTATTCAATCATTTGACCAGCATGAAATGTTCCTTCACTACCAGTAAAACCTTGAACTATAACTTTCGAATCTTTGTTTACTAAAACGCTCATAATTGCTATTAAAAATATTGATGCAAATTTAAAATAATTATGTCAAGAGAAAACAAAAAAGCATAAATATCTTGATTGTATTTCTATCTTTGTTCCATGTTGAGAATTAACGATACAATTTGTGCTGTTGCGACCTCCTCTGGAGCAGGTGCTATCTCGGTAATCCGCCTGTCGGGACCACAATCTATTTCTATTTGTAATTCCTTTTTTTTCGGTAAAGATTTAGATAAAGTAAAGTCTCATACCTTACACTTCGGAACATTTCGCAAGCAAGATCAGATTATTGACGAAGTCGTGGTTAGCGTATTTAAGAATCCTCACTCATATACTGGGGAGGATGTAATTGAAGTTTCTTGTCACGGATCAGTTTACATACAAAACCAAATTCTTCAGCTGTTTATTAGTAATGGAGCTAGAATTGCAAATCCTGGTGAGTTTACTTTAAGAGCATTCAGCAATGGTAAAATGGATTTATCGCAAGCTGAAGCTGTTGCTGATTTAATAGCATCAGAAAGTGAAGCCGCACACAGAGTAGCAATGCATCAAATGCGTGGCGGTTTCTCTGACGAACTAAAAAACTTAAGAGACGAACTTATCCAATTTGCATCTTTAATTGAACTAGAACTCGATTTTGGGGAAGAAGATGTAGAGTTTGCCGATAGAGAGAAATTCAACCAACTTCTTCACAAGATTAAGTCCGTATTAAAAAGACTTATCGATTCTTTTGCTGTGGGTAATGTTATGAAAAACGGAATTCCGGTTGCTATAATAGGTCGTCCTAATGTAGGAAAATCAACTCTTCTTAACGCTTTATTAAATGAAGAAAGAGCAATCGTTTCCGATATTGCTGGTACTACAAGAGATACTATAGAAGACGTTATTAATTTAGGAGGTATTCAGTTTCGCTTCATTGATACTGCAGGAATAAGAGAAACACAAGACGTTATAGAGTCTATTGGAATCAGCAAAGCAATTGAGAAAGCAAAATCTGCTAAAATCACTATTTTTATTATTGATGCATCTCAAGAGCTAGACACTCAATTAAAAGAATTAGAAAATCTTAAAACAAAAGGAATAGAAAGTCCTATTGTAATAGTAAACAAGGTTGACCTTAATCCTTCCATTACTTCCGAAATTAAGAATGCATTATTTATTTCAGCAAAAAACAAAAAAGGAATTGATGCATTTTGCAATAAAATGCTAGAAATTGCTAACACTTCAAACGTTGGCCATGACCAAACTATAGTAAGTAACAACAGACATCTTCAGGCATTACACCAATCATTAGAAAATGTTTTGAAAACTATCGAAGGACTTAACAGCGGAATAAGTGGTGATTTTCTTGCTATGGACATCCGACAAGCTCTTTATCACATTGGAGAGATAACAGGCGAAATATCTACAGATGATTTATTAGACAATATCTTCTCTAACTTCTGTATCGGAAAGTAAAAAGTAATTATGAGTTTAGTTCATAACTAAGCCACAAGACAAATAAGGTAAGTATAGATAAAACAATAAATAATGCTTTTGTTAATACTCCTG